>VFZK01000145.1 GCA_016871215.1 Acidimicrobiia bacterium
TGCGCATCGCAGAAGGCAAGCCTACGCGCATAACTGCTGACCTGGCGAGCTTAATGCGGTTGCGTGACGAGCTGGCAGGCAGTGCCAAAGGCTTGACGCTTGAGGCTGAGTCCAATCCGCTCCCTGTGAAAAAGCTGTGATTAGCCTGTGAGTTTGCTGCGGATAAGCTGTGGATATCCTGTGCATAACTTATCCACAGCCTATCCACAGCGGGGGTCCCTGGCGACCGGGGGGCGGGGCAAAAAACACAGGGCGTAGGAAACTAGCTCCCCCCAACGCAAACTGCTATAAAAATAAAGGAATTCCCCTTCGGGCTTACGTACTCAGCCTGTCACTGATCCACTGGTTGATGAGGTTATCCGGCCAGGCCACCGCCCTGCGGGTCAGCCGCACGGGGCGCGGGAATTTCTCTGCGGCCATTTCTGCGTAGATGGAACTGGTTGCCATCCCTGTTTTTTCTTTCACTTCCTTGAGCCGCAACAGGCGCGGCACTGCTGGATTTGCCGGTTTTTTCATGTCTTTCTCCTGAAGACTCTGGGCCTCTGAGGATTGTAGTACCGAAGCGGTTATTTCTTGTCGGAGCGATTGGGCTAAACGACGGTTTGTGCTTGCCGCAGGCTGTTTTTGCCTGAATTGGCGACTGAATTAATTTCCCTGAACGACGTTTGTGCTATTGACGGACATTCGGCTAGAGTTCGCCCATGGCTACCGACACGCCGATTGAGAACGCTTCTGCCACCGAAACGCCGAGCAATTACGAGATCTGCCAGCGCACCGGGCAGAAGTTGAAGGTCGGTGAACTGAAGAAGGAATGGACCGGGCTGAAGGTGAGGCCGCAGTCCTGGGAGCCGCGTCATCCGCTCGATAGGGTGAGGGCAGTAGGGCTGGAGCAGAGCAGGGGGAGTCCTTCTCCTGAGCCTGCCGACCAGTTCATTCCCACCACCTACCTCGACCAGCGCGTTCAGTTCCTGCCCACCAAGACGGGTGGGGTGAAGTACGGGCCTTACTTCAACAGGATTTCTGCCGTGCAGCCGGTCATGACGGTCCCCGCCACCCTGACCTCCTTCACGGTGGCCTGGCGCGGCAGGATCGGCAGGGCGAAGCAGCGCCTGTGCAACTTCGCCAACTACACCACCTACGGCACTGGGCTTACCCGTTTCAATTTCACCATCAGCGGTGCCGCGGACAATAGTTCTGGCGTCCGGCTGTCTTGCTCTTCTTTTGCCGACTCCACTCATTTGCAGTGGGGCATCGGCGCTCGCGCCCAGACCATCACCGGCCCGCCCTCCATCGACCCCACGCCCACCAACGGCGATGTGTTTCAGGAGAACACCGACTGGATGTTCATCTGCACCGGCAACGGCGCGACCGGCGACATCGCCTTCTGGCACTACGATTACGCAGCCGCCCTTCTCTGGGAAACCCAGACCGGCGAGCGACTGGCCCCTAAGTTCTGGGGGAAGAATTCTGCTTTTGCTTCCGTCTCCCCGTCCTCCGGCATGGTCATTGCCGACGTGGAGGAATTCGCCATGGGAGCGCAAGGCACCGACACCACCAACATACTCGGCATTGGCGTTCCGGTCACAGATGCCTACGCCTACGGCCAGCTGGCCCTGGTGGCTCTTTGCCTGTCTGACACTTCCTCCGCCTGGGCCGATATGTCCAGCGACACGGTACGCCGCGCCTTGCTAGGTTCCCCCACCGGCTGGGGACTCGGTACTCCCACCGTCCACTTTGAAGGCGCAGCCGCCGACTGGTACACCAACAAGGGCAACGGCGGCTCGGTGCTCTATTGCAACAACGACGCCACCCAGATCGCCAATTCCACCGCGCCCTATGATGTGGCGAACGAAACGGATGTGAACCCGCCTGCCAACGTAGACACTTCCGCCTAGTGAAAGCCGAGGAAATACTGGGTTTCTCCCAAACCCTGCTGCAGGCCCGCTATGACGAACCCAAACCCACGCCAGCCTTCCATCTTGAACTCTGGCGCTACTGCTGCGACGACGCTGCTCAGGTCGCCATCGCCGCCCCTAGAGGTCACGCAAAATCTACTGCGATCACCTTGGCTTATGCCCTTGCAGCAGCCCTATTCCGTGAACACAGCCATATTCTTGTCTTATCCGCCAATGAAGAACTGGCATCAGCCTTCCTCACCGAAATAAAAGGCGAATTGAGAGACAACGAGCTGATCCACAGCGCCTTCGGGGAACCGCATTTCACCACCGACAAGGAAACCGAATGCGTGGTGAAGATGGGCGACGGCCACAAGTTCCGCTTCATCGCCAAGGGCGCGGGACAACGGATGCGCGGCTTGAAGTGGAACCAGCGCCGCCCTGATCTGGTCCTCTGCGACGACCTTGAGGACGATCAGGTTGTCGTCACCCAGGAGAGCCGCGAGAAGTTCCGGCGTTGGTTTTACGGCGCAGTCCGCCCCATCGTCCGAAACGGCGGAAAAATCCGCCTCTACGGCACGGTCATCCACATGGACTCTCTGCTGGAGAGAACCATGCCCGATCCCGCCAACCCCCTCACCGCCACCGAGGGGCTTAAAACGGTCTCAAAGAACGCCAAGAAGGGCTGGAAAGCGGTCAAATTCAAGGCGCACAACGAGGATTTCACCCGGATTCTCTGGCCGAGCCAGTTCCCGGTCGAAAAACTCAAAGCCATCCGCCACGAATACGCCGAGATGGGCCTCTTGGATGTCTACGGGCAGGAATACCTGAACGACCCGATAGACGAATCCACCGCCTTCTTCCAGAAGCGTGACCTCCTGCCCATGTCCGAGTCCGACAAGGACCGGAAAAAGCGTTTTTACGTGGGCTGCGACCTCGCGATCAGCGAAAAGAAGAAATCCGCCTACACCTGCTTTGTCATCGGCGGTGTTGACCCCGACAAGACCCTGCATGTGGTGGATGTGAGAAGGGGCCACTGGGATTCCGTGGCGATAGTGCAGGAAATGTGGGCCATCAACGAGCGTTACGGGCAGCCGCTGTTTCGTTTCGAGGAGGAAAACATCGCCCGCACCCTCCTGCCCGTCATCGAACACGAAAACATGGTCCGTGCCAAACCCATCCTCTTCGACTCCAAGACCCCGAGCAAGGACAAGGTGGCGCGAGCGAGGGCGTTTCAGTATCGGACGAGGGCAGGGAACGTCCGATTTGACAAATCCGCCGACTGGTACGCAGACTACGAGCAGGAATTGACCAAGTTCCCGAAATGGCGCACCGCAGACCAGGTGGACGCCAGCAGTTGGTTGGGCGACCTGATAGCCGAGGAATCGGAAGCCGACACGGCCATCGAGGAAGCCGAAGACGCCTATGACACCCTACTCGAAACCGACTATTCCCTTGGCCGCTCGCTGATGACCGGCTACTGACCATGAAATTCGCAGTCGATTTCCGCCAGATTCAGGCATCTCAGAACGCCGATGAACTGCTCACCCGCGAGGAATCCGACTGGATAGCCCGCACCGTCTGCGAGGGCTTTGAGGCCGACAAGCGCAGCCGCAGCGACTGGGAGAAACGCTACAAGGAAGCCCACGAGCTTGCCCTGCAGGTTTCCAAGTCCAAGACCTTCCCGTGGGAGAACGCCTCCAACGTCAAGTTCCCCCTGCTCACGGTGGCGACGCTGCAGTTCTCCGCCCGCGCCTACGGGGCGCTGATCAAACCCGAAGGGATGGTCAAGTGCAAGACAGTGGGTGCCGATCCGGGAGGCACCAAGCGCGCCCGAGCCGAGCGCGTCTCCGCCCACATGACCTACCAGATGCTGGAGCAGGACGAGGGCTGGGAAGAGGCCCACGACAAGGCGCTGATGGCCGCCCCCATCATCGGCTGCACGTTCGTGAAGACCGTCTACGACCCGGTGAAGGGCTATACCTGTTCCAGCCATGTGCTGGCGTGGGACCTGGTGGTCAACTACTTCGCCACCTCGCTCGATACCGCCGACCGCTACACCCACTGCTTCCCGCTGTATGCGCGGGAGATCAAGGAACGCCAATTAAATGGCGTCTACTCCCCTGCAGACGTTTCCCTGCCCCCGACCCCGGAGGCCAAACCGTCCGATGAACGCCAGGGCGTCACAGCGGCAGTCTGGGATGATCGCGTCCCACATGAGATTCTGGAACAGCGCCTGTATCTGGATCTCGATGGCGACGGCTACGAGGAACCCTACAACGCCACCGTCTGCAAGCATGCGGTGAAGATGCTGCGCCTCGTTCCTGCCTTTGCCGAGGTGACCACGGAACAGAGTCTCAAGGCGCGGGTGTTGCTGTCGCGTCTCTCAGACCCGGCACTGCAAATGATGGCCCCCGAGCAGCAGGCCGCGCTCATCGAAACCACGCAGATGCAGGCGTACCTGCTGGAGCAGGAACCGCCCAAGGTCCTGAAGATCATCCCGGAGAAGGTGTTTACCAAGATCCCCTTCGTCCCCTCCCCCGATGGCGGCTTCTACGATTTGGGCTACGGCGCATTGCTCGGCCCGGTCAACGAGTCCGTCAATACCGCCATCAACCAGCTGATCGACGCCGGCACCCTCTCCAACATGCAGGGCGGTTTCATCGGCCGGGGCGCGAGGATCAAGGGCGGGCAGATGCGCTTCAAGCCCGGCGAGTGGAAACGGGTGGACGTTGCCGGCCAGACCCTGCGCGATGCCATCGTGCCGCTGCCGGTCGCCCAGCCCTCCCCAGTCCTCTTTCAACTGCTTGGCCTTCTCATCCAGTACGGCGAGCGCATTGCCTCCGTCAGCGATGTGATGACCGGCGAGAACGTCGGGCAGAACACCCCCGCCTACAACATGCAGTCCATGCTGCAGCAGGGCATGGCCGTCTTTACCGGCATCTTCAAGCGCATCCACCGCGCCTTGCGGGATGAGTTCCGGGTCTGGTATCTCCTGAACCGCCGTCACCTGACCGCGCAGGAGTATTTTCAGGTGATGGACGGGCCGAGCATGGAAATCTTCCAGCTCGACTATCAGGGCGACCCGCATGATGTGAGGCCGGCGGCTGACCCCAACGCCGTGCTGAACGAAGAGAAGACCCGCCAGGGCGCTTTCTTGGCCCAGCGCGCCATGTCCACCCCCGGCTACAACCTGCCGGCAGTGGAATTGCGGCTGCTGGAAGGCGCAGGCATCTCCAACGTGAATGAGGTTTATCCCGTAGACGAGAACGGCCAGCCACTGATCCCCGCCCCGGAGAACCCTGAACTGGAGTTCAAGCGGGCAGAAGAGCAGCGCCGCACCATGGAAGCCATGGGCAAGCAGCAACTGGCAGAGGCGGAGTTGCAACTGAAATCGGCTCTCAACGAAGCGCAGATCGAAGAGATCACGGCCCGCACCATCAAGACCCTCACCGAAGCCGGGGCCATCGACAAGCAACTGGCCATAGATCAGGCCAAGGTGGTGGTGGCGCGACTGGCAGCAATTTCCAAGAAAGAGGCGGCGGAAAAGTCTGCCGGCAAATCCAATGGCAAAGGCCGCGCTGCCCACTAAAGCGCATCTGGAAGAATGGCTGCGCCATCCCATCACAGAGCGCGTTGCTGCGCTGGTGGAAGCCCGCCATGACTGGCTCTCGGACGAGCGCGCTCAGGTGTTCGTGCCGGGTAATCCAACGGCCACGCAGGAAGAAATCATCGCTATTGAAGCCTCGCGGACGGAAGTGAGCCATCTCATGGGCCTTGTGAGTGACGTAAACGAGTTGATACAGGAGTGGGAAGATGAAAACGGACGGGAAGAAGAACGCGAGCGGGATCAGTCCGCTCGGCTACCGCGTACTGGTGCGCCCCGACGCACTGGAGGAACGCACCAAGGGCGGCATCGTGATCCCGGCGACGGAGCGGGAGAAGTTCGACCGCGCCCAGCAGACCGGGGTGCTGGTGGCGGTTGGCACTACGGCGTGGAAAGAGTACGCCGAGCCTTTGGCCTCGGTGGGGGATAGGGTGGTGTTTGCCCGCTACGGCGGCGCGCACATGACCGGCAAGGACGGGGTGCTGTACCGACTGCTGAACGACGAGCAGGTGGTGGCCTCCGTCGATGACGGGGTGGCCTTGGGCGAACTGTCGGGGAGAGAGACCTATGCCGCCAATTGACGGAAAAGACGACACGGACGGCAAACCCGCCGAGGACACCCGCAGCGCCGATGAACGGGCGCGGGAAATGGGCTGGGTGCCGGAGGACGAATGGCGCGGCCAGTCCCGCCCTGCCGGCGGATTCGTCACGGCCGAGGAATTCATCGCCAGAAGCCCCGGCGAATACAACAAGGCGCTGAAAGGCGAAATCGCCTCATTGCGGGCCGAATTGGGCGAGGTCCGTAGCAGTGCGGAGACCTTCCGCGACTTCGCCAACCGCGCCAGTGAGCGCGAGCGGAAGGAGAAAGAGGCGCTTCTGGCCCAACTGGAAGCCAGGCGCGAGAACGCCATCACCGAGGGCGACGGGCGCACGGCGGTGGCGGCAGAGCGCAGGATCGCGGAGGTCAGGGACGATCTCTCCCGCCCCGAGCCAACCCGCCCCGACCCGGCATCGGTCAAGATCATCCAGGACTTCATGCGGGACAACTCGTGGTACGAGGAAAACCCGCACATGCGCGCATGGGCCGAAGGCCGCGCCGTGGGGCTGATCCAGTCGGGAATGCCGCAGGGGAAAGCGGTTCTCGACGCCGTGGCAGCGGAAGCCCGGCAGGTCTGGCCGCAGCATTTCCAGCCCAAGCGCGCCGCCTCGGTGGAGGTCAACCCGAGGCGTTCGGCGGTGGAGTTTGGCAGGCGTTCCTTTGACGACTTGCCAGACACCGCAAAACGTGCTTATGATGAGTTCCGAAAGCTGATTGGGCCGAGTTACACCAAAGCGGAGTTTCTGGCTCAATATGAATGGGAATAGTAATTCCCAACGAATGGGATAGCTGACTTGGCAACAGTTCGCATCGAAGATCCAAACGTACCCGCGCCGCGCACCCCGGTGTCGCAGCGCGTACCGTTCGGCGGGTTCTCGCTGAAACTGGACGTTGCCAACAAAGATCCCAACTTCTACTACTACTGGCAAAGTGACAAAGGCGACAATCTGGAACGGATGCTGCAGGCCGGTTACGAGTTCGTGACCCGTCAGCAGGCCGGACGGATGAGAGTGCCTGAGAGTCTGACCAACCGAGACCTGACCGGCGGCAAGGAAAGTCTTGACGACCGGTTCTGTGTGTTCGGCGGCCATGATGAGCATGGTCGGGAAACGAAGCTCTACCTGATGCGTCAGCCGATGGCCTTCCATGAGGAAGACGCACGGCGTAACGCAGAGCTTGCGGATGTAATCGACAATTCGATTCGCCGCCAGACCCTCGGCAATACCCTCGCGGCCAATGAAAAATATGGCCGTGTGGATCTCTCTACTCGTTCGGAGGAATAAATCATGTCTTTTGGTCTTCGTCCAATCCGTAACATGGACGGGACTGCGTGGAATGGCAACACTGTGCGGTGTGCCATCCTCTCCACCGACGCCACGGACTACTTCGTAGGCGATCCCGTCGTCATCACTTCAGCTGGTTCTGCCACCATCGGCCTGACTACAGGCACCGGGTCGGCAGGCACATCGTCGCTCGATGGCGCAACGCTGCCCATCGTCGGCATTGCCACCGCAGCCAGCACCAACCGCATCTTCGGCGTCATCGTCGCCTTTGAGGCGAACCGCGACAACCTCTCAAGACAGTACGGAGCGGCCTCCACGGCCAGAACCGTGCTGGTGGCGCTGGCTTCCCCCGGCACCGTGTTTGAGGCGCGGGAGGATGCAGTGGGCGGCGCGATGGCGCTGACCAACGTCGGTAACGGCGTGTCCCTGGTTTCCGGCAGCGGCTCGACGACAACGGGCTACTCGGGGTGGTTGCTGGATTCCAGCACTGCCGCCGCATCAGCCCTGCAGTGCCTGATTGTTGGCCTGTCCAACAAGATCGGTAATGCAACCGGATCGTCCAGCACTGTCTGGGAAGTCATCATTGCGCAGCCGCAGATGTTCCCGACGCAAGTCGGCGCTGCGGTTTAGCGGAGAACCAACATGGCCGTCATTACCACAGGCAATCATCCAAAAGCCCTCTGGCCCGGCGTTCACGCCTGGTTCGGAGCCGTCTACAACAAGCACGAAGCGGAACATCCGTTCCTGTTCGACACCATGTCCTCGTCGCAGAACTACGAGGAAGATGTCGAAAACTCCAGCTTCGGCCTCGCGCCGATCAAGCCGGAGGGTGGTGCAACGACTTACGATCAGCACCAGCAGGGGTTCACCAAGCGCTACACGCATGTGGCCTACTCGCTGGGCTACATCGTGACCCGCGAGGAACTGAAGGACAACCTGTACCAGAAGGTGAGCATGGCCCGCGCCCAGTCGCTGGCCTTCTCGATGGCACAGACCCGCGAGAATGTCGCTGCCAACGTCTACAACCGTGCTGTCACTGCTGGCTATACCGGCGGCGATGGTGTGGTGCTGTTGTCAGCCTCGCATCCCACGACCAGCGGCAACCAGTCGAACATCCTCTCGACGGCGGCTGCGCTGTCCGAGGCGGCACTGGAGGACTTGTGCATCCAGGTGATGAACGCATCGAACAGCAGGGGACTGAAGATCAGCCTGCGTCCGACCGCGCTCATCGTCTCGACGGCTAATGCCTTTGAGGCCGAGCGCATCCTGAAATCCACGCTGCAGAACGACACCGCCAACAACGCGGTGAACGCGCTGCGGTCAACCGGTGCTGTTCCCACCTTCAAGGTGAGCCATTACTTCACCAATTCCAACTACTGGTTCCTCCGTACCAATGCCCCCAACGGCATGTGCTGGATGGACCGGGAGGCGGTGGAGTTCAGCAAGGACTCGGACTTCGACACCGACAACGCCAAGGCCAAGGCGTACATGCGGTTCTCGGTCGGCTGGACCGACTGGCGCGGCATCTACGGATCGAACGCACCGTAACCCCCACGCAACACTAAAGGGGGCTTCGGCCCCCTCTTTTTCTGGGCCTCACGGCCTGCCTGACAAGGTGGAGAAAGGACAATGCCTACACGTTTTCCGACTGGTCTGAACATGCTGCCGGGCGATCATTCGCTCAAGGAACTCCCGTTCCCGGTGCTGAACTCGCAGTGGGGGATCTTGTTCGATGATTTCACCGTTCCCAACGGCGTCGCTGACAGCAGCGTCACATGGAACGGCTGGTCGTATGTCAGCTTGACCGCTGCCGGTGCTGTAGTGCTGGGGACTTCTGGCACCACGAACATCGCCAACCAAATGGGCGCGGCACTCATCTCCACGGGCGCAGCCGCCACAGCCGCAACCAATCTTTATATTGGCAACGGCCAGCCAGAGGAAGTTATTGGAAACCTGGTTCTTGGAACGCCCACTAACGGAGTCGCCCGTGACTGGATCATTTCCGCCCGACTGGCGCAGACTATCGTAACGACCAGCGGGTTTGCGTTCGGCGCTGTGGACCAAGCGTCATTGAACAACGCCGGCGTCACCTCAGATCTTTGCACCGCAGCGACCACGCCAGTTTCCGGCGCTCTGATCCGCAAGGCCAGTGGCGCAACCGATGTGATCATGGACGTTTATTCTGCGAGCGCCAAGATCATCACCACCACGACGGTGGTCGCCAACGCTTCGCTCGCGGTCAGCACAATGAACCGCTACACCATGCATTACCGCGCTAGAGCCAACAAGCTCGACGCCTACTTCAATGACAAGCGCGTGGCTTCCGTCACACCGACTGCCGCAATACCAGTCGGCCAACTCGGCGCTTTCATGGGGGCGCGAGCAGACGGGTCCAACGCGACGACCCGCAGTGTGGTGTTCGATTACCTCCTGGCGGCAGTGAAGGTCGGAGCGCGCTGACATGCCGCACCGCACTTCAAGCACTTTCAGCGGTGCCGGCCAGTCGGCCAGTGTCAACGCTTACGGGAACCGGGTTGTGCGGGTCGAACTGGTGAGCGGCCAGGCGGAAATAGAATTGCAGCGTTCCATTGATGGCGGCACCAACTGGGTGACGATGACAGAGGTTTCCAGTAACGCTGCGGCGATACCGGCAGGCGGCGTTAGCGTAACGACAACCAGCGGTGGCCCATGCCTCCTGCGGCTGAATGACCGCAACCACACCACGAATGTTCCGTACTTTCTTGAACTCACCAACGTGGTGATCTGATCTTGTGGCCTTCTCGGCTGACAAGACGTTTGGTGTAACCCGCGACGACCTGATCCTCGCCGCGCTTCGGAAACTCTCGGTCTACGATTCCGCATCGGGCGCTTCCGCCTACGAAATCACCGACGCCGCGTTCTCACTGAACGCGATAATGAAGGAATGGTCGGCAGAGGGGCTGTCGGTCTGGCTGCGCCAGCGAACCATCGTGTTTCTGAATCAAGGCCAGCCCTACTACTGGCTCGGCCCCAACCCGACCAACGATTCCACCAACATCATCTGGCACCAGGCCTGCGCTGACAGCCAATACAAGGCGTCCAGCATTTCCGCTGACGAGGCGGCAGGCCAGACCATCATCAGCATCACGGACGGCACCTGGCTCGACTTCAACGGCCAGTCCGCCACCAAACCGACCACCGGCAACATCGGCATCCGCCTGGATTCAGGCGCGATGCACTGGACGACGATTGCCGCCGTGGGCGCTAATACCGTGACGCTGACCGCAGCGATCCCGACTGCCGCTGCCACTGATCAGCCCGTCTACACCTTCGTGAACCGCACCTCCCGGCCGATCAGGGTGCTGGATGCGTTCCGTCGCAGCACCGACGACATCGACACGCCCGTGATGCTGATTGGGCGCAATGACTACGAGGGCTTGTCAAACAAGCTGTCGGAGGGCGACCCGCTGCAGGTGATGTTTGAGGCGGCCATTCAGGAGCAGACCTCCAACGCGCTCCACTCCCGCATCAACGTCTGGCCGGTGGAGAACTCCACCTCCTGCGACATCCTCGTTCTCATCACAGAGCATTACCCGGATGATCTGGACGCCACCTCCAACAACCCGCAGTTCCCGATTGAGTGGGCCAACGCGCTCATCTGGAACCTTGCGGCAGAACTCGCCCCGGAATACGGCGTGTCGCCCAGGGAGCGTATGGCCCTTGAGCGCACCGCAGCCATCAAGAAAGGCACCCTGTTCAGTCTCGATGTGGACAACGCCAGCGTGAGTTTCGCACCCGACGCGATGGGGCGGTGACATGCGCATTCCCTTCGTCGGCGGGCATCGTCCGGGCAAGTCGCTGGATCAGTCGCCCCAGACGCTGATCAACTTCTACATCGAACCCCCGCAGCAGGAGGGCGACCCGGCACACCTCTTCGGAATGCCCGGCTACGCGGAACTCACCGCCCTCGTCACTCCCCATGCCGCGCAGGTGCGGGGGCTGTATTGGCTGGGGGATGGCGCGTACCGCGATGAAGTGGTGGTGGTGCTGGGCAACCGCGTCTACACCTACAATGTGCAGACTAACGTCTGGACTGACCGC
>VFZK01000146.1 GCA_016871215.1 Acidimicrobiia bacterium
GGACTGGTAGCCCATGGGTGTCTCCTCCCGAAAGAATTAGGATAGAGACAGTATATCATAGCGATATAACTAGTCAAGACTTTTTTGAATCTTTTTAATTTTTTCACACCTCCAGGATCAGGCCAAAAGGCACGACTTACCAATACCCGCGCCAACGGCCTTCCCAGTACGCGGCAAGCCACGCCGTCAGGCTGTCGCCGTCGATCAGCTTCGACTCCACGGCCCACTGCTCGAGCGTGTCACCCGCGCCCGCCCAGGGTGGCTTGGTGCCGGGCCGCACGAAACGGAAGGTGTCCACATCGAGTTTTTCCAGGATGTGGCGGGCGACGGAGGTCATGTCCATGTCCGGGAACCACCGCTGGGCGGTAGCGATACCCATGGCGTCAATAGAGGAACGGCCCACATGACGCGAGTGCGTCCCGTCCGGCAGGATGCTTGAAGTGTTTATCGAAAAACCGGTGAGCATCAAAGCTCGCCATATCTCATGATGGAATGGGTCCAGTTCCATCATGAGCGCCCCCAGGTAGAGATCTCGCTGCGCACCTCCAGCGTTCCCGACTTCTTGACCGAAAGCTGCCCGGCCACGCTGCACATAGTGCGCAACCGCGCCCTGGCCGATCCGGGGTTTCTTGTCCAGGTCACAGGCGCCATAGTAGCGCTGGGTTTCGCTCAGAAACTTGGAGTCTCCAGTGGCCTGCCACGCCAAGTTCAACTGCGGGAAAAAGATGACGGTATACGACAAGTCGAAGATGGAGAAGTTGGTTTTGCTTAACATCTCCCTTGTCCACCCGAAATACATGTGCCCGTGGGGGTCGTTACGATCATAATCGGCCTTGATATTGTACTCGGCCACTTCCATGATGATCTTGTTGTAGTCGGCAAGATCTCCGGGCGGTGCGGTCGAGCGATAGGCGGCCAGGCCCCAGGTCACGCACTGCGTCTGATCGGGCGAGGACTGGTTGCTCCAGACACCGCCATAAGGCTTGCAGAGACGCCCTCTCTCGCCTTGCGCCGCGGTCAGACCGTAGATGTATTTCAAGCCTGCGAAAGTCCGGCGGCAGATCGCCAGGTCCTTGGGATCGCCCGTGGCGCGGTACTTGTAGGCGCTCGCAGCCAGATAATACGCGGTATCGGTCGCGGTGTTCTCCCACGCCCGCCAGACGTGCATCGGAGGCAGGCCGAGTTCCTCCTCCGTTTTGCCCTTGAGGTGCCGGTGGCGATAGGCCCCCTTGTAGTCCTCGGCCGTGGGCAACTGGTAGTCGCTGGCCCGCACGAACATCGGGATCATCCCGTGCTGCCGCACGATCTTTTCCTCAACCAGGGCTTGCAGCCGCTTCGCCTTCTTCTCGAGTTGCTGCGAACTCATGGCCGGCTTGTATTTCTGCACACCCTCGGCGGCGGCAGGTTTGACGGGCAAAGCCGCCAGCAGGATCAACGCGGGCAGGATGCCGACCGCAATCGGACGTCGCAGGCCGCCTCTCGGTCCGCCTACACGCCTGGCGCGCGGCCGGCGCGTCTCGTCTTCCACCCTCGGGCTCTTGCGCGGTGTGAAAAAAATCATTTTCGTTCCCCTTTCTTCAATTGAAATGCAACGGATCTGAGGAACATTTTTGAGGGATTATCCGCAAAGAAGATCCCTTTGCTTTACTTTCTCGGTCTTTCACTCGATCCGAATTTGTGCCGGACAAATCCTCGTCTTGCCTTCGTGGCTCGAATGGCAGCTGACCCGAAAAGCCCGCCGTGATGCACGAGCCCAGCATGGCTGGCATTACATCCGGACAACAGCTTGAGGCACTCGGCAAGCTTTCTGGCCGGCGGCTCCATGTAAACTCCGACTGTTCTCACCGTGTGTCTTTTCCGTCCGCCAGCCAGGCGAGCGACATTCGCATGAAGCGGATCCGCTCGACCTTGCTTCACGGCAGTCGCAGCCGCGCCCAACAGGCGTCCATCGCCCGGTTCGTACCGGCGTAGTACACAACTAGCACGTCACCATCCGGCAGCGCCTCGGCAAACGGCAGCCCGTAGGTCCATGCCACCAGCATGTCGGAGATCGTCGCCGAGGTCGTGCCGGTGTGAGGGCCTTTGCTTCCGGTTGTCTCGTGTGCATAGATGACGACTGCGGTTTCGGCCGGGAACGGACCCGCCGCGTCCGGCGCCCAGCGGGCGCGGATGCTCTGCGTGCCGAAGCGATCGACATAGGCTTCGACAACGCGCCCATCCGACAGGATCGCCGGATGACCGGCCTGATCGGCGAAACCCAGATCCTCCGCTTCGGTCCACGTGTAGCCGTTGTCGGCGCTGATCCTTCGGCGCATGTTCAGATACGAGTGCGCCGTCGAATCGTAGGTCCAAAGGAACGCGACAATGCGCCCGTCGGGCGTCACTCCCGTACGCTGGTCCCAGTTGTAGATTCGTCCCGTGCGGTCGAAGCCCGCAACGACTGGCGGACCCCACGTCTGTCCCTGGTCTTTCGAGTGGAAAAGCACCACGCGCTGATACCATTTCGAGCTATCGTCGTAGGCCTTGTTGGTCTCGATGCTCATCGCCAGTGTCCCGTCCTTGAGCTTCATGATGGCGTCGGTGAGGCTCGCCGGGCCGATCTCTTCGGGCATCGGAATCACTCGCCATGGCGACCAGGTCCGGCCATAGTCGTGCGAGTCGGCCAGCAGAATTACCATCGGTAGACACCCTTCGGTCTGCGGATTGAACAGCGGCTTGTCGGGAAAGCTCTGGCGGTCCACCCACATCACGGCAGCCAGTAGATGCCCGGGCTCGATCTCGGTGATGTGGCACAACCGCGACGTCCCGCGAACTCCGTTCACGATTCTCGGCCCCTGGAACGGAATCTGTTCCCACGTTCGTCCGCCGTCTGGCGACTCGAACAGCTCGCTGTTCTCGTCGTCACCATCCTTACTCGAGCCGGCTCGGAACGTGGCCAATATCCGTCCGTTGGAAAGCGGTGTGAGGGTCGGATAAGTGAACACGGCGTGGGCCGTCCCCGGCTCAGCCGCGCGCACAACGCCCCGTTCGACGACCCGAAGTGGTCCTGTTTTGGTTGATATAATGCGCATGTTCAGCCTCCTCATGGCTTGACTGAATCCCTGACTCGCGCCGGATTTTAACCCGGCTGGCGTCTCAGCGGTCTTGCAAACGAACACGCCGCCTGCAGGCGCTCGACAGGCTTCATCGCCAACCTCCGTCAACTCAAGCATCCGCGCGGCTCGCGCGCGAGGAATCCAGCTCCTCATTGACATCCGGCTAAGATACCGCGTAAAAATACCGCACGATTGCTATTGTAAGTTATGGGAACTTCCACCAGGAGACAGAACATGAAAACGAGTCGGCGGCATCTGCTCGGAGCTATGGCGGTGGCTTCTTTCCCTTGGATGAGAACAAGGGGTGGGGGATCCGCTGCGGCGACGACGGTGAAAGGCCGCGTCGAAAAAATCAAGGACATGATTGTCTACGAGCACGAGAAGTACTACTGCGCCTTCCCCTCGGTGGTGATCCGCCCGAACGGCGAATTGCTCGTCGCCTTCCGCCGCGCGCCGAATCGAAGGCTCTACGGCGAATCGTATTCGCACACGGACGCGAACGCTTACCTCGTCATGACCCGTTCGCGGGACAACGGCGCGACGTGGAGCCGCGAACCGTCCCTGATTTTCGCCCATCCGTTCGGGGGGTCGCAGGACCCGTGCATGGTGCAGCTGCGTGATCGTTCGATCGTCTGCACGAGCTATCTCTGGGTCCCAGTTCGTCCCGAGACCACGGAGAAATTCCCGAAAGCCATGAAGAATCGCTCGTTCGTCTTTTTCGGCGGCTACGTGCTGCGGTCCGAGGACGGGGGCTCCACGTGGGCGGGTCCGATTATCCCTCCGCCGCTGCCCACCGACACGACCGTGAATGTGTTTGGAGATCGCACGCCGCCCTGCCAGCGCGGCGCGCTTTGTCAGGCACGCAACGGAAAGCTCTACTGGACGGTACAGTCCTTTACGCAGGCGGAAACGGAGCACAGCTCCGTCCAGTTGCTGGTTTCTGAGGACCGGGGCAACACCTGGAAATACTCGTGCCCGGTGGCCGAAGACGACCGCGTTGTTTTCAACGAGACCTCGATGTATGAGACGGATAAAGGCGACCTGGTCGCCTTTATCCGTACGGACAAGTTCGACGATCACACTGTCATCTCCAGATCGACGGATGGCGGCCGGAGCTTCAAGTGGGAGGACGCTGGTTTTCAGGGACACCCGCACCATGCGGTCCGGTTGCCGGACGGGCGCGTCTTTCTGGTTTACGGGTACCGCCACAAGCCCTACGGAATCCGCGCCAGGGTGCTCAATGCCGATTGCACGGATTTCAAAACGGCGGCGGAGATTGTCCTCCGGGATGATGGAGGAACCAGAGATAT
This sequence comes from Acidimicrobiia bacterium, assembly GCA_016871215.1. Taxonomy (GTDB): domain Bacteria; phylum Acidobacteriota; class Terriglobia; order Versatilivoradales; family Versatilivoraceae; genus VFZK01. The sequence goes on from VFZK01000146.1 coordinate 4,406, forward strand.
CGGATATCCATGGGCAACCGTAACGGCGGATGGCCATATTCTGGTCGTCTACTACTTCAACAAGGCTGACGGCCTCCGCCATATCGCCGGGACACTCCTCACCTGCTAGGCATCCTTCTCTCGCGAAACCTAGAACACTTCGCTCATCCTCTAAGGGACGTGACGATGCTCGGGTTTTCGCGGGCTGCTCAGCGGCCGTGAGCGTCACACACACCCGGGCATCGCCGGCAAAAGAGCCCGGAGAACTTGCTCCTCGCCCGGTTGGGATTGTCTCAGCCGCCCTGACCTGCTTTCGCCTTGCACGGGACGACAGGCACAGGAACCGCCATTGCCTTCCCCCTCCAGGATCGGATGAAAAGGCACGTGTTACCAATACCCACGCCAACGGCCTTCCCAGTACGCGGCAAGCCAGGCCGTCAGGCTGTCGCCGTCGATCAGCTTCGACTCCACGGCCCACTGCTCGAGCGTGTCACCGGCGCCCGCCCACGCAGGTTTGGTGCCGGGCCGCACGAACCGGAAGGCGTCGACATCGAGTTTTTCCAAGATATGGCGGGCAACGGAAATCATGTCCACGTCCGGGAACCACCGCTGGGCTGTTGCGCAGCCCATGGCGTCAATGGCGGAACGGCCCACATGACGTGAGTGCGTCCCGTCAGGCAGGATGCTTGAACTAGTTGCCGAAAAAGCGCCGAGCACCAAACCTCGCCATATCTCATGATGGAAAGGGTCCATTTCCATCAGCAGGGCTCCCAGGTAGAGATCTCTTTGCGGACCTCGTCGGGGTCTTTTATCCGAGCAGGCGTCATACCAGCGTTGGATCTCCCGCAAAAGTTTCGGGTCGCCGGTAGCCTGCCACGCCAGGTTTAGCTGCGGTAGGAAAATGGCGGCATACGACCAGCCCGCTTTGCTCCACTTCTCATCGCCGAGATTGCCGGCCCGCAGCATCTCTGGCGTCCAGCCGAAGTAGCCATGTGGCTCGACATACTCCGTCCTGATGTTGTACTCGGCCGCTTCCTTGATCATCCTGTTGTAGTCGGCCAGATCCGCCGGCGGTGCGATCGAGCGATAAGCAGCCAGTCCCCAAAGCACGCACTGCGTCTGGTCGCCGGAGGACTGGTTGCTCCAGACACCGCCATAAGGTTTGCACAGACGCCCCCTCTCGCCTTTCGCCGCGGTCAGACCGTAGATGTATTTCAAAGCTCCGAAGGTCCGGCGCGAAACTGCCAGGTCCTTGGGATCGCCCGTGCAGCGGTACTTGTAGGCCATCGCCGCCAGGTAATACGCGGTATCGGTCGCGGTGTTCTCCCACGCCCGCCAGACGTGCATCGGAGGCAGGCCGAGTTCCTCCTCCGTTTTGCCCTTGAGGTGCCGGTGGCGATAGGCCCCTTTGTAGTCCTCGGCTGTGGGCAGCTTGTAATCACTGGCCCGCACAAACATGGGAATCAAACCGTGGTCCTGGACGATCTTATCCTCAACCAGCGCTTGCAGCCGCTTCGCCTTCTTCTCGAGTTGCTGCGAACTCATGGCCGGCTTGTACTTCTGCTCACCCTCGGCGGTGGCAGCCGGCCTGGCAGGCAAAGCCATCAGCAGGATCAGCGCGGGCAGGACTCTCGCCATAATCAGACACAGCAGACTGCCTCCCGCTTCTATCCCGCGCTCGGAGGCAGGCCCGCAAATCCTGTTCCCTGCTGACCGGTCTTGGCTCGTTTGCAAGAAGCTCATTCATTCTCCTTGTTAAACCTGAGTTGATGGCGGACGAGATGTCCTTCGAATTCACGGTGACTGTGAGACGTCTGTCACAAAGAAGCTGGGCTGCAGTCGAACTTTCGGGTTGACCCTTATCCGCTCGAGCCGTTGTCTACCAGTATCCTCGCCAACGGCCTTCCCAGTAGGCCCAGAGCCAGCCGGTGAGGCTATCGAAATCGATCAGTTCGCCCTCGATGCGCCATTCTGGGGAAAGCGTGTGGCTGCTGGACTGAGGCATGACGAACCGGAACGTTTCCATGTCGAGCCCAACAAGAATCTTGCGCGCCATTTCAGACATGTTCTCCTCCGGGAACCAGCGCTGGGCGTTAACACATGCACGAGCGAAAATAGCAATTCGACCTGTGCGAGTCGGGCCACCGCCCCAACCCGGGTTGAGGGGCGAAGTCTCGCCGGTGTCCAGGTTGTGGGTCCAACTCGAATAAGCGGTGCCATCGGGTAACACGCCGGTCCGCAAGGTGCGAAACACGTTGAACATCATGCTGCGCCAGAGTTCATGATTCGTTGAATCCATCTCCATCATGAGGCTAGGCAAGTAGAACATGCGATGAGCGGTGTAGCCACGAACTGTGCCTGCCGGAACAGCCCACTTCTTGTCCAATCCGCACCGCTCGTACCAACCCTGGATTTCTCGCAGGTACTTGGAATCCCCCGTCGCTTGCCAAGCCAGGTGGAGCAGCGGGATGTGGATCAGAGCATGGTCCCATGCCCGGTTCACCTGTTGAACCTCGGCCTCGCTCATGGGATGCCCGAAATAGCCGTGCTTGGTGTAGTAGCGATATTTGATTTGATGATCGGCAAGGTTCCGGAACATCTCATCGAGAGTAGCCCGATCGTCCGGAGGAGCAATCTGCCGATATGCCTCGAGACCCACGACCAGACACTGCACCTGGTCTCCAGAACTTTGCTTGTGGTATTTCCCTCCGTAAGGCTTAGTCACAAATCCAGGCTCATCTTGTGCGCCCAGATCGTAGATATGCTTCAAGGCGCCGAAAGTCCGCCGGCACATCTTCAACACGTTCGGATCGCCGGTGGCTCGGTATTGGTACGACAAGGCCCCCAAATAAAAGGCCGTATCGGAAGTGGTATTCTCCCAGGCCCGCCAAACGTGCATCGGCGGGAGGCCTAGTTCCTCTTCGGATTTGCCCTTCAAGTGCCGGTGACGGTAAGCACCCTGGTAGTCCTCTGCCGTGGGCAGCCGGTAGTCGGTCTTTCGCAGAAACATTGGGATCATGCCGTGCGCCTGCAGCGCCTTCGACTCGACAATCGCCTGAATCCTCAATGCCTTCTTCTCCAGCGCCTCGCGGCTCATGCCGGTCGCGGACAAAGAGCCCACAGCCTGCAAGCCCGATATCGCTATGCACGCCACAGCCGCGAATCGCCCCAGATTCGCCTCACTTAGACCAACGGCTTTCCCCACCATTTCTTCCTCCTGAAACGAGAACTCACGCAGTTCCGTGCGGAAAACAGACTTCGCAGTTCCCAAGCACTCTGGGTGGTGACTTCACACTGGCCCCAGCGAAGTGTCGCCTCCTGTAGCAGTGCTCGTCAAAGTCGTGAGGCCTCCTCAAGGTCGGGCCACTGATCAGCGGCTTGGCTCAGATCAGTAGCCCGCACGTCAGCAAGGACTCCTCCTCGACTCAAGGATTTGCGAGACTCTGACGCGATCCTGCCTTCCGTAGAGGCATTCTTGCCTCCTGGCTCGGCTGACGAAGGACAGGTACGGGCATGTCTAGACGCTGAGCCGGGCTCAACGCCCATGAGCGCTAACCCGAACGCAGGATGAAAACTCCAGACCAGGGACCTTGAGAGGTCCTTGGTCAAGATCTGCCGGCGTTCTTTTTCGGATGAATCTCAAAAGGAGTACTTAAGGGCAAACTGAATCACGCGGCCCGCACCGGCACTCGTGATTCTCCCAAAAGCCGGGGAAGTAAACGTAGTGTTTGGATTGCTAAAGTTCGCTTTGTTGAACGCATTGAATGCTTCCGCACGAAACTCGATGTTGTGCGATTCGAAGAATTTGAAGTTCTTGTTGAGGGCAAAATCGAAGTTCACCGCTCCCGGCCCTTCGACGATACTTCGACCGCTGTTTCCCCAACTCCCATCGGGTGGAATAGCAAACGCAGAGGTATTGAAGAACCTGAGTATTCTTTCGTTCTTCGATCGGTCGCCAGACAGCTTGGGATCGACCCCGGTGGCGTCGGCGCGTTCTCCGCCCGTTCCACTCAGCGATGTCGCCCGTCCTGGAGCAATGGTTAGAGGATATCCACTCCGCAGCGTAGCGATCCCCGTAAGTTGCCAGCCGCCGAACACGCCTGCCAAGCGGTTTACAGGGTTCCTAAGGAAAGGCAGGTCCCAAACGAAAGAACCGACGTAGGCATGCGAGAGGTCGAACTGCGAGCGGCCCCTGTTGAGGTTCAAGTTGTTTGGATTAGGCGTTCCGAGCCGATATCGTCCTACCGACCAAAGATCGATGGAGCGCGCCCACGTATAAGAAGTCAGGACAGTGAATCCCTCGCTATACCTCTTATTGTACGAGAGCTGAAGCGCGTGATAATTGGAGGTCCCCCGTGACTCGGACACATCCAAAAACCCCAAATTCGGACCGATCGGGCGGCGCGCATCGATATTGCCGACCGTCGAGGCACCGGGAACGAAGACCGCCGCATTGAGGTCTCGACTGACCCAAAGCTTAGTCCCCTTGCTTCCCACATAGCCCACGTTCACCATCGAATTGCGTGCCAGTTCTTTCTGCAGACTGAGCATCCATTGCTGCATATAGCCGATGCGGAAATTCGGTTCGTAATAGACCTGGTTCACTGGCAGAGTAAATACGAAGTTCGGGTTGTTCCGGTCGCTCTCATTGAATGGGAACGGATTGGGCACACCGCTCTTGCCGTAAGGATCGACAAAACTTCCCGGCGCATTGATATTAACCACGCGCAAAAAGGGTTCGACGCCAACCTGGTTCTCGTTGTTTGCAGAACGAATGTTGTCGTAGAAAATCCCATACCCTCCGCGAAGGCTTGTCCGGCCATCGCCCTTTACGTCCCAGGCAAAACCGAATCGAGGAGCGAGATTATTGAGGTCGCTATTGTAAGTCCCGTCGGGAATGCCGGCGTCTCCTGGATAGACGATCCCCACGGGAGCGTTCTTGAAGCGAGTTGACTTCTGGCCAGGTCGAAACGTTCCGAGCCAGCCGTTTTTCTCGCGAGCGGGCACCCGAGGCTCAAATCGCAAACCGAGATTCAGTGTGAGCCGCTGGGAGACCTTGAAGTCGTCCTGAAAGAAGAAGTCATCCTCGCTCGCCAGCCGGTATTGGATGACCGGCGCATTCTGGGTGAAACTGGTTGGCAACCCGAGCAGGAAATCGGCAAAGCCCACCCGGCTGAACTGGGCTCCGAAGCTGAACGCTCCGCCGCCGGATGTGCCGTTCTGCGCATCGATCCGAGTGCGGCGCAGATCCACGCCAAACTTCATCAGATGTTTTCCACGGATGAGATTCGTGGTGTTGCCAAACTGATAGAGGTCCCGCTGTTCATTGCTTGAGCGCCTGGCGTCCGCAAAGAAATCCTGAGTGCCTAGGCTCAGCCAGGTTTTGCCATTGACCTTCGGGGACGCGATCTTCACGCCAATGTCGGCATACGCAAAGTTATCGACTGCAAAGCCCACCTCGCCGACACGCAGAAAGGTGAAGCGGAAGTTATTCATGAGGTTGGGACTGAAGGTATGCGTATCGCTGACCGTCAAGCTGCGAGTCCGAAAATCCGCTGGATGGTTTACGAAAGCGGGCAGACCGCCTACGGTGACTCTTTCGTTATTGTTGCGAAAGTACCGGCCACTCACCCGATTGTTGCTCGTGAGCTGCTGGTCGATCTTGACGAGATACTGGTACAGATCGTTTCGCGTGGGAAAGTTGTAGTTGTACGGCCCTCGCAGGCCATTCGGGCTTTTGGGCAGCCATAGATCGATGAACTTCCGGGCTGCCGGATCGATTCGCGCCTGGGGAATCATATCGTTGAGGAACCGCTGCCCGGTCAAGGGATCGATGGGTTTTTGAGCAGCCTGCGAGAAGTCTCCCTGCCGCTCGAGGTCAGAAGGCAGCGAGCTGATGGTCTGAGTTGCGGCGAAACGCTGAATCGTGGCCTGATACGACCCAAAAAAGAACGTCTTGTCTTTGATGACCGGTCCTCCCAGGACTCCCCCAAACTGGTTCTGACGCAAAATGCTTCGTCTCGGGGCAAAGAAGCTGCGCGCGTTGAACTTGTCGTTGCGCAGAAACTCGAAAAGGGTCCCATGAAAGTTATTTGTCCCGGATTTGGTCACGACTTCGACCGTGCCACCAGCGCCGCGCCCAAACTCAGCACTGAGCGCAAACTGAACGATGCTGAACTCCTCCAGCGCATCGGGCGAAGGCAGCACGGCTGGAGTATTGGTCCAGCTATCGACGGAATTGCCACCGTCGAGGATGTAGTTGTTCATCGTTCCCCGGGAGCCATTGATCGATAGCCCCACATTTTCGGCGCCGCCCGCACCTGTGTTGCCGGTGACGCCTGGCAATAGCGTCTGTAGATCGAGCGCATTTCGCCCATTGAGGGGCAATTGGCTCATCCGTTTGGAATCGACCAGCATGCTTTGGTTGGCGCTGTGAGTCTCGACCAGGGGAGCATCACCGGTGACATTGACCGTTTCCGAGATTTCGCCAATCTCTAATCGGATGTCCAGCCGCGCATTCTGGTTGACGGTCAACAGAATGCCATCTCGGACGAAGGTTCGAAACCCCGGCTTCGTAACCGTCAGCTTGTAGTTGCCGAGCTGCAGCAACGGCGCCCGATAGGCGCCATCTTCTTCCGACACAACCGTGCGGCTGAACCCAGTGTCTACGTTTGCCACATTCACGTTGGCGCCGGGGATCGCTGCGCCCGACGGATCGGTGACGTTCCCCAGAATCGTTCCGGAAGCCACTTGAGCCTGCAACATCGGTCCCGTACCTAGGAGAACAATCGCAACCGACACGACAGCTATCAAGGTCTCTCTCATGGTGCATCCTCCTTGTCGTTGTAGGAAAGTGTCGTTGTAGAAAAGTATTGGCTCGCTTAGGTCTCAGCTACAGCCAGCCAGGCTTGGTGCAACCTTCTACACACAGATTAGTGTAACGCTATTCTCAACTTGAAGCCCTGTCAAGAAATTTCCCAGGGCGAACGCATCTAAAGAGGGCTGGACAAATCTGCATCCATATGCTATGACGACAAGGGGAAATAGCTCAAATGCGATCTCCGGAGCCCTTGTT
>VFZK01000147.1 GCA_016871215.1 Acidimicrobiia bacterium
CAAGCATGTCTTCTTCAAATGGCATAGAAATAAACGAGACGTCCACGCCAATCGCTGTGGCTTCATGACGCAGCAACAGCACTCGGTTTCGCCGTGCAAAAGCCAGAGAATCAGGACGGCGTGGCGTCAATCCGTGTACCGCGGCCGTTGGCAGAAGTCGCTCGAGCTGGTCAACATCGAAACGGATCGCCACATCCACGTCTTGTGTAAAACGAGGCTTGGCGAGTAGCGACACGGCTACGCCACCGATGATGACATAGGGAATGTCTTGCCCAGCCAGCCACAGGACCACACTTCGCAGCACGACGAGCAAGTGGAGATCAGTTGCGTCTGGAGGAGGGGTTCCCATAGTGAATCCTGAGCCGGTTCCAGCGATGCAGGACTTCTGATTCCTGTGGAGATAAGTCCGGCTGCTCCGGAAACAGGCTTGCCGAGCCCACCAGCACCGATAGCTGGCGGAGTTTCACTTCAAGCGGTGTTTGCCTGATTTCTTGGATATCCGCGTCATGGACAGCCTGCCACCGGCGCCGATACTCGTTAGCGGATTCTCTGAGCAGGGGCCGCCTCATCGCACCCTCCTTGACGGTTTCAGGCTACCACGAACTGCCGGTCCGTACGACACGAACCTTGGCTCAAGATCGAGAGGTGAATGGGCCAGGACGATAGTCGTCCCTGCCGATTCTGAAAGTCAACGAAACGCTTCGAACCACGGTCGAAACGACGTAAATTCGCGCTCGCTGTGGCCCATATCGTAACCGCCGCTCCTGCTAATCCTTGTAGAACCATTCGAGCGGATAGACCCTTAGCACGTTCCGCTGCTCGCCGAGCTTCTGCTCCGCGATACCAAACACGGGAGCTCCACGAGAGTACGTCAGGAATACGTTGTCACCTGCGAAAGCGACGTTGGCATAGTGGAAGTAGCTGAATCCGTCCGGCAGCTCACCCACGTAGTGCCGTGCCCGTACCATGGCAATCGGATACTCAGCGCTGATACGGTCCATCTCTGCCAGGCCTTCGCTCAGCTCCAGAGTTTTGAAGTGAGTCCAGCTGGCGCCATTGTCTCTCGAGATCGCTGCGCTCAAGCGGCCGCGGCGGTATCCTCGCCGAATCTCCTCGCGCGAAACCTGGTTCCAGACACACATCAAATCGCCCGTCTTGGGGATGCGCGCCAGATAAGGAGGAGAGCCGGAGTTTGCCAGCTCGGACGGCAACAGAGCGTTCCAGGTGAGCCCTTTGTCCGCGCTCGAACTGTAGACGACTCGCCCGACTTCTGACCGGCCAAAAATCAACAGCCGTCCATCTAAAGCTTCGGCAAGAGTGCATTCGCCGAATGACCAATGCCCACCCAGTCCGTTGACAACGCCCTGCGAGTCGAACCATCCAAACAGGGCTAAGGGCACGCCGTAGTAGCCTTGCGCCATCTTCCAGCTCTTGGCCTCGTCGTCCGAATACACGATGAAACTCATATAGATTTCCGGCAAGTGCTGGTGCCCTTCCACACTGTAGGGCTTGCCGCGCCAGATGCCTTTGGCAAGCACGTCGTCGTAAAGGTGTCCTGGAAACTTCGGATTGAAATCGATGGAGCAGGCCGTAATCAGGCGGCCTGTGCTGAGCTGCTGCACTTTTCCGTAGCAGTTGGGCCCGCCCATCATTTTGGGAAACGCTTCAGAGATCTCTTGCCAGCTTGTCCCTTCGTCTTTCGACGCCCAGAGGCGAGGATTGTTGTCGAAACTGCTGAGCAAGAGGGTTCCTGACTGAAGCCGTGAAAGCCGGTTGCCCGAGATGCCGGCTCCAAACGGCTTTGGCGCGCTCCAAGTCTTTCCGCCATCGCGGGAAGAGCGGCCGTTATTCGCCAGCAACGATCCATCCTTCAGCTCGACGACATCGCCGATGCCTAACCCAACATGCTCGACAACGCCAGCCGGGAGAGGGATACGCGGTTGGTACTGTTGCCCATAGCTGGCGCCAACCGGCCAGATCGGCATCGCGGCAGCCCAACAAATCAAGGCGAAGCGAGAGGACTGAAACCAGTTGCGGGTCACGGGTTGTGTCCTCCTTTCAGTTCTTGAAGCTTTGCTTTTAGGGGACGGTAGATGTACTCGTTCATCATCGCAATCGCACCACGGTCCGATTGGTCCTGGGCAACCCGCGCGTAAGACTCGAGGGCTTGGCGGGCGGCATCGAGAGCTGCCTGCGTTTCGCGGAGACATTCGGCAGGGTCTCGTTCTCTCTCTGCGGCCGCGGCGCTGCGCAAACGGTCCACAGCTTCAAAATAGCGAATGCCGAACTCGAACCGGCCAATCCAGTAATCGAAGTAGCTCTTCCGCTCTTTGGCAGCTTGCAACTGGGCCTGCCTGGTCGCTTCCAGAGCCGCTCGATAACGGCGCGGCACCGAATCCAGCTCCTTGTTCACTTTTCCTTTCCAGTGCTTCATCATCATGCCCTCGACCGGAAACCCAAATCCCAAGCCATGCGCTTCCAAGTCGAGTGTGGCGGCTTCCAACTCTCGCCAGGCCGCCAGCATGGGCTCGACGCAGCCGTCGCCACAAACGGCCCGCAGCTGATCGCGATAGACCCCTTGGGGAGTCGCGTTCTCGTCCCAAGCCGCTCGCGCGAGGTAGGCGATGCACGGGTCGTGGTCCCCAATCAGCCAATAGCGCGTGGAAAACCCCGCCCAGCCGTTTTGGCGCAGCTCTTTGGTCAGCTCGTGCAAAGAACCAGTTGCGAGTTGGGGCAAGAAGCCGACATTATCGTCGTGCAAGGTGTAAATCAGAGTCGAAGGAATCTTCTGCCCTGGAATGTTCTTCAATACCTCCCGCCGGCGCACGATGCGCGACGGCGTGTAGTCCACGAAGTTGAGCAATTCCGAGCCACGAGGCAGAATCCGCGGCAAAACAGGGAAAAGCTCTTCAGCGACGTCACCAAACATAAACCTCACGTTGGGGCGCGCGGTGCCTCTCAGTACGTTCTGCTCGCGCAGCAGCTTGTCGTAGAAATGCAGATTGACCAGGTCTCCTTTGACCTCTGCCTCAGCCCGCTCTGGCGGACTGTGAAACCCTTTGCGCTGCCGCGCCTGAGACGTCAACGACGCCAGGGAGGCAACTTTACTAACGCCATATCGTTTGTCGAGGGATTGCCAGGCGGCTTCGTACCCGCCGGTCCACTGGCGGTGCTCCGGCATCCCCAACTTAACGAAGTCGGCCTCTGGATACGTGTTGACCGTGGCCTTGAGAATGGTTGAAGCCAGCCCGACAAGGTTCGGGTTGTCCATGCGGGTCTTCGCCCCCGGCGTGGAGCTCAACTCGCCCAGTTGGTGGATGGTTTGGGAGCCCTCGATCAATGGTGCAAACTCTTTGGGATACTGCGTCAGTGTCGCCACCGTCACGATCTCCATTCCGCGGCTCTTCCCGTACGCAATCAGGTTGCGGATGTGGCGAACGCCCGCGCTAACCAACTCCGAATAACCGGCATTGAGTGGAAGATCTGGATTCCAGAACTCCTTCAGATAACCGAAGAGACTTCGTCCTGCCATGTCATCGGTGATAGGAAACCGGAATCCAAAAAAAATAGTGGCACTTTGCCGTTGCACTCCCTTGAAGCTGTAGTCCAAGAACGGCTGGTGGGGCCACATGTAGACGAACAACCGGTTGAACTTGAGCTTCGCCAGCTGGTCGATCAGAGACCGATAATCGGCGATTCCCCAAGAGATAGGACCCGCCGCGAACTCATTGGCAACGCGCCATTGGCGCACCGTCAGTTTCGGTTCCAACACCAAGTTCAGTTCCGGAAGCTCGAAACTGCCGGCGGGCGGCAAGACGTCGCCGTGCAGCAGGTAGCGAACTCCCCACCGCTCGACAAGCTCGTAAACCGCCCACAATGTCGACGCCGGACTGCCCCCTGCAATCACGAGAGCCGGCTGACCACGGAACGAGACTTTCTTGAGAGCGATTCCCTGGGGGCCCAAGGAGAGCTTACTGCCCCGCAGCGCTTCTCGGGTCGCTGAGTTCGTTCGCGGCGAACCCACCAACAGAGAGACCTGCTTTTGCGGGGGATTCGTCTCCTGAGGTTCGACTCGCAAGCCAAACAATCGCCCGAGATACCGGCATAGCTCCACAGCTGCGTAGCGTTCCAGCGGCGGCGCATTGCTTCCGACGACAACCGACACCACCGGCTGCGAGGCCGCATGCAACGAAGCTGAAGCTGCGAACAAAAGCGCAGCTAGAACACACGCTGGGAGTTTCAGGATCTTTGTGTTCACGATCGGTTCCTCCAGTATCCATTGAACGATTACCACAAAGCAACAAAGCGGCAGATTGCGAACGTGGGAGCGGACCTCTGGGCTGCGACTGTTGGTGGACGCGGGTTCTGGTCGCCGTCCGGAGGGTGAACCCCCTCCAAACTTGGGTTTCAGACAGAGCAGCAGCAAGCTGCCGCTGCGCAGATCGCCCCCCAAAAAACAGCAGCAAGCTGCGGCACTTCAAGAAACCGAGGCGGCGTCGAGATTTCATTTGCGTTGCTGGATCTGCTGCAAATACCACGCGGTGAACCGAGTCAGCCCTTGCTCGGTCATCGAATACGGGCCCTGCCGATAGGCCAACGAGTTCACCCCCGCCTGGTTGTCATCGACGATCTTCTTGTCCTGATCGGTCGTCACCTTCCAGAGCCAGGTCAATTTCTGCAAGTCATAATCCCGATTCTCAACAGCATCTTTGTGCACCAGCCAGATCATCTCGACCTCGGTGCGCTGTGGACCCAGCGGCGTAAATCGCGGGATGACGGCATGGTCGCAGCTGGCAACAAAGTAGTTGACCGGATAGATGCGACCACCCGTGTACCCGCCATCGTATTCCCTGAAGCTGCCCATCAGAGGCGCCACGGGCTTGCCGTCAACGCTTTGCGTGAGAAAGCCCTCTCGAATGGGAATGCGAACGCAAACGTGAACCGCATCGGGATCTTGCGGAACCCGGCCCGCCAGGTTGCCCAGCTGCCTCGCTTTTTCTTCCCACCGGGCCGTCAGCTTCGCGAAAGATTCGACAGGCCGTCGAGCACGATGCGTGTCCGGCAGCGCATGAGCCATCACGGAACAGTATTCCGGATGGGCCGGGCCGCAGTGATAACACTCGCCAAAGTTCTCAACCACCAGTTTCCAGTTGGCATTCACTTCCCAAGTCAGGCTCTTGGCGATCTTGGCTCGCGCGAGCCCATGTGGCTTGAGGAACTGTTCCCAATCGCGGAAAGCGCTGTCGAACTCCGGCGGTTTTTTGGCCATGCAGATGAAAATCAAGCCCTCGACAACCCGCACGTGGCATGGGCGCAGGCTGAACTCTGAAGCGTCGAAGCCGGCAGGCATGGCAGGGGCAGACAATAGCTTGCCATTGAGCGCATAGGTCCAAGCATGATAGGGACACACCAAGGTTCGTCTGTTGCCCTGCGGCTGCAAACAAATCCTCGAGCCGCGGTGCCGGCAAACGTTGAACAACGCGTGCAGTTGCTCCTCTTTGCCGCGAACAACGATGATTGACTCCGCTCCAATTGTGAATAGGAAGAAATCGCCCTGGCGGCGCAGCCGGCTCACATGCCCAACAAACAGCCAGTGCTGCTGAAAGACACGCTGCATGTCGCGCTCGAAAATCAACGCGTCAGAATAGAACGGCTGGGCCAGGCTAAACCCTGGCCGGTGAGCGGCAATCAGTTCGTCAATCGATGCCGACTGATTGGATGGTCCACAGCGGTCCTTTGTGAGAGCTGGCTGCTTGGGTGGGATGGCTCTTCGACGCTGTCTCGCGCGCTGCATCGCGGTTTCTGTCTCTTGGACGTGAAATCCGTCTTCACAACCCGAGTCCGGGGGGGGGGGGGAGCTGTGAAGGTTCCTTGAGCGGGATGGCCCGGTCGGGCCTTCTTCAGAGCACGATCGACATTCAGTCTTTTCGCAACTCCTGAGGTTTTTAGCAGTGGTGGAAATATCCACGGCCTGGCCGAGTCCGGCTCATTGCCGTCTCGCGTCTTTGTTCGGACTTGCCAGCGAAACGTGCACTCCTGCCGAGCTGGTCTGTTGCGCCAGTCAGCCTTATGGCATCGGCCCTCCTTCTGCGAGAGCCTGCTCGACGCTCTTGCCCTGAGCGAAAGCGCCGATCACTCGATGCTCCCACTGTCCAATCTGCTCGGCCCGAGTGACGACATCCTCCAGGGTAGCCGGATTGAGCACGAGCACTCCATCGTGATCTGCGAAAACGACATCCCCGGGAGATACCGTCGCTAGGCCGACTCTGACCGGCTCGTTATAGGACTCACTTCGCGCATGCGGCACCACGTAAAGAGGCGACAACCCGCGAGCGTAAACCGGAAAGCCCATTTCCTTGAGGTCGTGACTGTCTCGAATGGCGCCATCGATAATGGCGCCTACAAACGACTGCGTCCTGGCAAACGTGGCCGCGCCACTTCCAAAGACTCCTCGCCCTTTCAGTTCCGGGCCGACCTCAATCACGAGTACAGGACGGATGAGTTTGTGCCCCGAGCTCATGGCTTGGCGGTAATGAGGCATGTCTGGTGTTTCATCTTCTTTGCGTTTCCGAATCTTGAGCGTCACCGAGATTCCCACAAACCGCGAAAACGGCACCACAGGGCGAATCTCGGGGCCCACAACAACTTCCGCAAGGCCCAACCGAGACAAAGCATCCGCAACAAGGGGTGTAGCCAGCTTTGACAGGCGAGAAGCGAGAGCGTCAGTCAACATGTGAATGATCTCGATCTTGGGGTGTTTGGCTCGTCCGGCAAATGAAGGCTGTTCGGTTTGGCAGCAGGCTTCAGACGCAAGCGCAAGGCTCGAAGATCCAGTCTCCGAAAGCGCGCCCGGTCCAATGAAATGTTCAATGAACTATTACGAACGACGCGAATTGCGTCTTGAGTGTCGAGAAGAGATGCTCCTTCAATCCGGCTGGAAGCATTTCTTCGATCTTGAGGCGAAATCGTCTCACACGGAGGATGACAAAGGCAAGGGATGTGTGAGCTCTTTCGGGCGTGTGCCCAGCCCCCAGCAAAGGAAGCAAAGGACGGGCACGTGTGCGTCCTGGCTCTCATCGTCGCGCGCCGGGCAACAGGCGGCACGAGCGATTCCCGGTGCCGCTGTCGGCGAGAGCGCCGGTCGAATCGAACTGACACTAATAGGTGCGTAGACCAGAAGGATAACGTCGCCGAGAAGCAGCCTCCGCCACCATCGGGTCCAGCAAAGCAGCGCTGTCGTTCAGCGCCAGGCCTGGCTGCAAGCCTGCAGCACCTCCTTGATCACCGCGGTCAGTCATATCGGACTCCAAGGCCAGCTCCTTAGCTTCGGCAAGAAGTGTATCGGGAAGATAAATGGTAGTTCCTAAGAGAGTGTTTAAAAAGGCGCCCTTTGGTTCGTAGTCCCGCCTTTAGGCGGAAAGAAATGCTGTAGTTCCGGCTAAAGCCGGGACTACAAACGTAGCTGACTCCTTGAACCAGGCCTTTCTAAACACCCTCTAAGTCAGGAACCGCCCCAAGTGGCGGCGGACGTAGTCCAGACTGTCGCGCACCCAGACATCAGGATCGTGCTCATGCGGTGGGGCCACCTCCAGGCACAGAGGCAGGTTGGCTGGATCAGCAGACTCGCTCTGCAACACCGTCAGGATCTCTTCCAACTCGATGTTGCCCCGTCCGAGGGGTGCCCACAGGATGCGGGGCTCGCCATCCACGGTCATCGGCTGGATTCGAAAGTCTTTCAAATGTGCCATCACGGCATATCGGGCCACGGCCTTGGCCGCCTCGACCGGATCCTCGACCACTCCGACAGGATTGCCGGTATCGAAATTGGCGCGCAAGGCGGGTGAACCGACACCCTGAATAACACGGGCAATCTCACTGGCCCGATAGTCCAGGTGGTTTTCAAAAGCGATCACCAGACCGTGATCTTCAGCCGCGCGGACGACCTGGCGGAAGTTGCCGGTCATGATCTCGATTTGCCGTTCGATCGGAGGGTTCTTGCTGAAGTGGTTGTGTAAGGCTGGAGCCGAGTGCGTCGTGCACAAAATGCGAGCACCAGCCGACACAGCGACCGGCATGGATGCAAGGTAACGCGCGGACTCTTGCTTCCACTCGTCAGCCGTCGACACCCAGTTGGCGTCCGCACCTGCGATCAAGCCCACACCGAGCTCTGCAGCGACGCTGCGAAGCCAGCTCGCACGGGCGCCATCGCGCAGCAGCTCGGTCGTAATATAGAGGGACTCGAGCCCCAGGCTGGCGCAGCGCTGAATGAGCCACTGAGGTGCCTCCTCCTCGTCGATCACCGCCGGAACAGAAGAGAAATAAGGCAAGCGGTTGCCACTTGTGGCGTAGGCCGGACTGTCTCGCCGCAAGTGCTTGTAGAACACCCAGCGGTAGCAAGCTTGCGATAGCCCGAGTTTCACGACGTTTCCTTTGTGGAGGTACGAATCGCACTCCGTGCGAGTGTGCTCTCTCGCTCGCGGCTAACCGGCAGGCAGTGGCGGATAGCTGTACCTCGCCAGGCACCGATTGCTTGACCGTCTACTCCGCAGTGCCCGCGCCTCGGGACGCACCTGTGGGTTTGTCTTCGGGACTCGCTCCTTTGACGATCCTTACTTGAACCGCCGCTGCCCGGTTGCCCGCTTCATCCATGAGCGTCGCCTTCGGATTCGTGCCATAGCCGTAAACCAGCCTGGCGGGTTCGACGAACTCCCTTTCGAAATCGAGCGTCACGAGTGTGGAGCCCGCTGCCACGCCCGTGCAGCGGATGTCACCTTCCGGATCGAGGATGGCGAAGTCTGACGCCCCGGCGCCTTGCAGCTCCTGGACCTCCGCAAAATGGGCGACCACCCGCTTGCGATTCTTTCCGTCGGCCACCGCAGCGTCAAGCACCGGCCCGGGCCAATTCACGTCTTCCTTTCGATATTGAACCCTAAGCAGTGCTCGAGCGATTTCGGCTCCGAGCTCGAGGTTTGCGGCGCTATCCATGTGAACGGTGTCGCCCAAGGTCCGGCCCAGAGCCGGCACCAGCACTGCATGCGCATCGGACGCGACAAAGCGGCGCTGCGCTTCACGAATCGACGTGTAGCCGGCCACTCCCGGTGTCGTGCACGGTCCGAGCTGCACAATGACCGCCAACATCTCGCGGTTCTTGGCAGCTTTTCGAACTCGCCCCACCAGCTGCTGCAGCTGGCGTTGATACTCCGGCGTGCTCATTCCAGCGTGGGCATCGCTTTCGCCCTGGTACCAAAGAAATACGCCTGCCTTTCGCCCGGCGCGGGCAATGCGGGGAAACAGCCCCTGATCGCCGGGTTGTCCCGGATGCCAGAACGCAATGGGCCGGCCGCCCATCGCGTAGCCCACCAGCTGCACGCGGGTTCCCTGCTTGGCCAGATGCTGGCCTGCAACTACCCAAGGTCCCATCCCCTTGGTGTTCATTCCCGGCAACGGGTCCTGCGCGACAATGAACTGGTTCCTGTCGGGATCGAACATCGTCACGCCCGGCTCGGCTGCAAACTCAATCAGCTTGGCTCGCCCACAGGCATTCGACTGTCCCGATACGATCCAGAGCGCAGGCTCTGCGCCGCCTGCCAGCACAGGCGCAACCGCGAAGAGCAGCATGGCGAGCGGCATTGAGAAAAGACGTCTCATGGGTTCGGCCTCATTGGAAGATCGTCTGTCGAGCGATGAGAGTGGAAGCGATGCTGCTCAAAGGACGCTGGCTGGCGGTTCATACTTCTGCCCGTAGTTTGAGAAAAAGCCCAAAAGCTGGAGAGTATTCACCGCACGGAAATGACGGAATGCCAGCGACCCAGTACTGTCTCTGCTCGAAAGCGGCAGAGGACTGCCGCACTCCAGGACGCTGCGCGACGTTCGTTTTGACTACGCCAGTCCTTCGGCGCCTGGCCCTTCGAGGGACTTCCACCCTTGAGAATGACCCCCCTGGCCCATCGCCGCACGAAGTGACGATCACACGAGCGGAGTGGCGCCATCCTTGTCGACGAACGTTCTCAGCTTCAACGGCTGGTAGGGATGTTTCCGCACGTACTCCCAATCCAACTCGATGCCCAATCCTGGACGATCGGTGAGCAACACAGACCCGTCTTGTACAAGGGGGCCGTACTTCTGAACGGCTTCAAACCAGGGGCGGTGCCGGCAGTGTTCCAGGATCAGGAAGTTCGGCATCACCGCACAGGCATGCATACTGGCGGCGAGGGCAACCGGCCCATAAGGATTATGGGGCGCCATCAGCACGTTGTAGACTTCGGCCCAGGTCGCGATGCGCAGAATCTCGCTAATGCCGCCGCAGTGAGAAATGTCCGCCTGAATGACGTTGACAGCGCCCTGTTCAATCCACTCACGGAATCCCCACCGAGTCATCAGCCGCTCGCCTGCCGCGATTCGCACTTCGGGGAACGCCTGCCGCAACTCAACCAAACCACGCGGCGTGTCCATATTCACTGGCTCTTCCACGAACAACATCCGCACGGGACGCAGCCCTTCGATCAACCGGTGCGCCGACTGCACGGAAAAGATTCCGCCGCAGTCGATCATGAGATCGCAAGACGCGCCGGCTCCCTCACGGAGATCGCGATAAAGCGAAATGGCCACGTCCGCCTGCTTTGCATCGTCGAAGGGTTGCTGCACGATCCCTGGCCCCCACTTGAACGCGGTAAACCCTTCCCGCAACGCCGCCTGGATCTCTTCTCGCTGATTCTGAAGCCCCAGATCGCTGCGGGCATAGACCCTCACGCGGTTTCTCACGGCGCCTCCCAGCAGCCGGTAGACCGGCTGTCCGTAAGCCTTTCCGGTAATGTCCCACAGCGCCTGGTCGATCCCGCTAGCCGCGCTGGACGCCACCACACCTCCGCGCCACCAGAAGAAACGCTGCATCTGCTGCCACGCGCTCTGGACCCGCGTCGGGTCCTGGCCAACGAGCAGAGGCGCGAAATGCTGTTCGATCATCGAGACCACAGCGTGCTCGTGATACTCCGTCGTGGCCTCGCCGACGCCGGTAATGCCTTCGTCGGTTTCTACGCGAATGAAAATCCAGTTGCGCGAAGGCGCGTGCCGGCCCGGTCCTGGAATGCCCATCAGGTGCGCCGTGATGTTAGTGATCTTCATGTCGTCGAAGCCTCCTCAGAAGCCTGCGAAGGTGATAACTCCCATGCGGAACGCCAAGCGGGCAATTTTCCGCTTGTTCAATCTCGACGGTCTGCAGCCAATGAGCTGCTTCCGGCCGGCCTTCACACGAGTTCGTCAACCGTGTTTGGAAAACGACCGATGTCGCAAGGTCTCGCGGAACGGCAAATGCCAACAAGTCTCCTTGAAAAGCTACCAAGAACCCAGGTTGTTTGGCAAGGAGACGTAAATTAATAAACTGCACCAATTATGTTTGATGACGAGACGTGATGAGTTACGTTACCGCTGGATTTCTGGATGTGATCGTGTAGTTCCACTCG
>VFZK01000148.1 GCA_016871215.1 Acidimicrobiia bacterium
ACGAGACTTTGACGGGGCCCTGCCATCCTCGCCCTCCGCTGTTGCTTACTCAACGGCCGATTCGAGGACTACTGGGCATCCCGCTCGGCTTGAGGCTCAACTTTTATGTCGCACACCCCTATCTCGCCCAGCACTTTGGGTGGCGTCGCTCGTTTTTCGTGTTCGGGGCGCTGGGCCTGCTCATGACCCTGGCGCTTGTCGTTTTCTTGCGAAAACGTAACCCAAGCACAAGTGAAAACCCGGTGGGGCAGCCTTCGCCAGCTCAAAGTATCTGGCCGGTCATTCGGGAAGTGTTGTCTGCCAAGAGGTGCGTCGCGCTGGGCACGGTGAGCGTGCTGGATGGTATTGTGCGGCTCACCGTCATTACCTGGCTGCCGGTTTTTTTCTTCGAGAAGTTCGCAATGGATCTGACGAGGGCCGGAGCTTTTTCGACACAGTTCATTCAACCTGCGAGCGTGCTGGGTGTGCTGGCTGGCGGAAAGGTGGGCGACTGGAGCGCACAGAAGAGCGTGCGTGGAAGAGTCTTGATCCAGTCCTTAGGGCTGATGGGAATGGCACCTGCGCTTTATCTGATGGGATTCTCCACGTCGCTTTCGGCGATTTCGATTGCGATGCTGGCCTATGGATTCGCGTTAGGCCTGAATCTGGCCAACCTCTGGCCTTCAACGTTTCAAGTGATTTCTCCAACGTCGCGGTCTACGACGGTCGGGCTGTTCAATTTTGCCGGATCGGTCATTGGCGGCTGGGTGCCGGCGGCAGTCGGCGCAGCCACTGCGTCAGTGAATCTCGGAACAATCATCGGCATGCTCAGCGTGGTGTCGACGATCTCGAGCCTGATCTGTCTTGTCACCGCGTTTCGCTTTCTCCCCAGAGAAGTCGCTCGGCTGCAAACATCGAAGAACGTCCCAGCGTAGCACGGACCTGCGTTTCTTGCCGATCTACAGCACCCGTAGCGCAGATCCCGCGCTTCTTGCGGGTCTGCGGCAGTAAAACCAAGGGCTCGCAACGCCTCGCAAGTCCTGGCATGCCGAAACGAGCTACAATGCCCCAATGTCCCGTCTCCGTCGCCTCTATCTCTGCGACCACTACTTCTTCATTACCTGCCGGCTGGCTGGCAGGCGGACACTGCTGACCGAGCGCGATTTCCAGATCCTGGCTGAGTCAATCCGCTCCGCACGCGAAAACCACGGATTCTCTCTGACAGCTTGGGTCTTCTTGCCGGATCACTGGCATGCCATCCTGTATCCTCCCTATCCTCTAACGCTGTCAACTGCGATGAAGAGCATCAAAATCAAATCCACGCCTCCGATTAACGACGCGCGGAACGAGGATGGCGAGATCTGGCAGGCGCGCTTCTACGACCGAGCTCTCAGAACGGTCGGCGAGTACTACGATTGTGTGGATTACATCCATCAGAATCCCGTGCGGCAGGGGCTGGTAGAAACGGCCGAGCGATGGAAATGGTCGAGCGTGCACCCCTACTCGTCCGCACCCCGAGCAACCATTCTGCAGATCGACCGAGTCAATTTGCCTCTCGATCGCAAACACCGGTTGTAACCCGTAGCGCAGATCCCGCGCTTCTTGCGGGTCTGCGGCAGTAAAACTAGCGAGCTGCCATTGCCGAGGTTCTTTACCTCACCCTGGCGGAATTCATTTGATGGAGCCGGGTTGCCTTCGACGCGCGATCGTTCTGAACCTCGGCCCGCGCGAACTCGTCCCATTTCAAGCCGCAGACCTGCGAACTGCGCAGGATCTGTGCTACGCAAAGCACGCGTTGAATTGCACAAAAAAAGGCAGCACCGGAGATCCCGGTGCTGCCTTGAAAGAAACTGCAACTGAAACGAACCGGCTAGAACCCAATCCTGAACCGGAAGTAGATCCCTCGATTCCCAGCCGTGTTAAACCGGCCGAAGTTCCCGCTGGTGATCAGTGTCGAGGCCGGTCCACCCGTGTTCCGGTGATTCAGGAAGTTTGTCGAGTAGAACTCTGCCTTCAGGTAGGGACCCGTCTCCTTGCCCGTGAGGAACCAAGTCTTGAAGGCATTGAAATCGACGTTATACACCCAAGGTCCATGCAACATCCCGCGAGACACGTTCCCATACCGGCCGTTTGGCGGGGTCGTAAAGCAGGCACGATTCCAGTAGAAGCCAGGCAGCGAGCCGCCGGCGTAGGGATCGCATCCAGGGATGATGTCGGCCCGCAGCGGAACTGGCCCGATACTGCTGCGCCCAATATTGGCAACGTCGGTGCCAGTGAACTCGGGATGGAATCGGGCATGACCGCTAAACGTGAGCAACGGCGCCGCCGACCAGTTGCCAACAATGTGGTTGACCCATCCCGGTGCGCCGGACAGGAAGCGCTTGTTGCGGCCGGCAGGCACGTCCCAAACGGCCACAATGCGACCCGCGTGCGACGGAGTTCCCCCAGATCCTAGAAATGCTTGATAGCCTTTCTCGCGCACGCGATTGAAGGGATCTTCGATTTCCCCGCCAATCGAGTCTCCGAGACGCCCGCCCAGCACGTCATTGAGGGACTTCTTCCAATCGTACCAGCCACGCAGATACAGGCCGCTGGAGAACTGCCGGGTCAACTCCAGCTCCATGCCATGATAGGTCCCGTTTCCACCCAGATCCATCAGGAATAGCTCTCTGATCTTGTCCGGCCCAAGAGGACGGCGGCTGGGCGTGAACGGAGTGCTGCTGGGTGGAGGCGTCTGCAGGTCGCGAACATACGGCCAATGGGTTCCCTTGCTGCCCACGTAAGTGGCCCGGAAGGAGAATGTCTTCAGGAACTCACGCTCAATCGTCAGGTTCCACTGCTGGTCATAAGGCCAGTTGTCCTTGCGACCGTTGACGGGCCGGCTGTAGAGAGATTGCAAACCAGCGGTTCCGCCAGGGAAGGGATCTTGCAGCGTGAAAAGCGGCACGCCATTGACAATCCGGTTGGGACCAAAGGCTTCGGTAAACAAGAAGGGCCCATATTCCAAACCGTTGAGCAGACCCGCACGAGCACCCCGAGAGTCCGTTCCACGAGCTCCGGAGTCACCCCGGTACCCAGCCGCATAGGTGCTCGCGCTGGCGAAGGGAACATGGTAAATACCGTAGCCACCACGAATCACCGTCTTGGCGAAAGGACGCCAGGCAAACCCGAAGCGCGGCTCCCACAAAACCTTCTTGAAGTTCGCCAGGTGCTCGGGATAACCCGCTTCAGCAGCCGTCACCACCGGTAATGGAAAGCCTTTGGCGATGGCAGCGAGGCCTCTTTGATCTGGAACCACCACGCGCTGCTTGGCAACGTCGAAGTTGTAGAACAGACCGTTGGCCTCGTAGGGGGCCCCGTAGTGCTGGAAGCGAATACCGGGCGTTAAGGTCAGGGTGGGTGTGATTTTCCAGTCGTCCTGAAAATACGTCCCAAACTCCCACTCGCGGCCAAAAATTCTCGAGCGGGTTGTGGAGATCGACGTCTGTTCCGGCAAGCCCAGGATCACGTCGGCAAAATCGTTGCCACTAAAGACGCCGGTGAACGTATACCGGCCCCAGGCGTCTCCGCCGACGTTCGCCGCGCCGCCGACGACGAAGGTTTCGGAGCGATGCTGCCGCAATTCGAAGCCAGTCTTGAAAAGATGCTTGCCTTTCTGGTAAGAGAGGTTGTCGCGCACCTGCCACTGCTTTTCCGGGAAATCCATGACGCCAGAGATCTCGGCGCCTAACAAGTCAAACGTGACTCCGGCCCCAACGGTCTGCGTATTGAAGTGGGGAGAACCGTAGGTTGCGGGAGGTAAGCGGCTCCCTAAATTGATCTTATAGTCGTTGAGCACCCGGGCCTGGGCGTTCTTGTATCCAAAGCCACAAGGAGCGCACTCCGCCTGACGGTTGATAGAAAACATGAACTCATTCAGCAGACGAGGGCTGAAAATATGCGTGTCCTGGATGCTCAGGGCTCGAGTATCCGACTCGGTGAGCACGCCACCGTCTTGCGGGATGTTGCGCGCGTTACCGACCTGGAATCGCGTGTTCCGCATGTGGGTGACCGATATCCGATTGCTCGGCGTGATCTGGTGGTCAAAACGATAGTGGAACCAGCTCTCGTCCCCGCTGGTGGTACTGACAAACTGATAGTTCCGCACCAGACCTGCGCCAGGAATGTTCGGCATCGGAACGCCACCCGGCCCCTCGCCGATCGCCAGAATCCGGTTCCACACAGGACCGAATCTCTCGCGTGGAATCACATTTCCAGGAAATGGCTGACCGGTGAGCGGGTCCCTCAAAGTTCTGCCCGTTGCCGCAGTCCACTCCGAAAAATTTCCCTGCCGCATCAGTGCCGTAGGCGCAATATAGCCGACCTGATTGACGCTGGAACGAATCGACAGCGGCTGATACATGAAAAACGCGAACGTCTTGTTTCTGCCATCGTAAACCTTGGGGATGACGACCGGACCGCTCAAGATGAGTTCATGAAATACGGTGGGGCGCTGCACACGGGGTCGCGCAGTCGCTCCGGCTGACAATGCATTGAAACGGTCATGCGCCAGATTGATGAAATACTCGGCATGGAACTGGTTGGTGCCCGAAGTACCCACACCATTAATGTTCGCTGACGTGCGGTATTCAGCGGGAGCATTGAGGGAGGTATAGTTGATTTCCTTAATGCTTTCCTGCGGGGCTCGGAACAGTCCATAGCCGTCGTTGGCAATTCCGTCCATTTCGCCGACCGTGTTGTTGGCGTGATTGCCGTGCACTTGGCTGAAGTACTCGCTGCCGGGGTTGGCACCCTTGAAGCCAATCATCGACCCCTGAATGTTGAGTGCGTAAACCTCTTTCTGCGGAGCTTTGTAGATGACCTTCGGCGAGTCGGTCTCCAGTACGGCTCCTTGCTCCTGAACCGTAATTGTCTCAGCGATTTCGCCCAGATCGAGCTTAATGTCGACACGCCGGACGTTACGGGCATACACGATGACACCAGTGTTCTGATACTTCTTGAAGCCCGTCAGCTCAGCCTCGAGCTTGAAAGTACCTGGCCGGACGCCACGCAGTTCGTACTCACCAGCCTCATTGCTGATCGTCGATACGCTCAACCCTGTTTTCTCATCGGTTGCCGTGATCTTGGCGCCGACGGCAATCGCTCCGCTCGGGTCCGTAACGCGGCCTCGGAACCCTGTAAACTCCTGGGCATAGAGAACTCCCAGGGTCACGAATAGCGTCCAGAGCGAAAGCGCCGATATCCGGCCGACTTTTGCGTCCCCGCAAAAAGGGGTACGCCCGTTGCGGTTTTCTTTCATTTCTTTTTGCTCCTTTTGGGTTGGGAGACAGAAGAGACTTCGAGGAAGTCGTAATCACAATTATCCTCGATGGACGCTGCACGCAGCCTTCCAAACTATCTCACGCGGCGGAACTTTCTGGAGGCTTGATAACCAGTTTATAATCAACAGTATACAAGATATACGGGATACGACAGGGAGTCGATTGCGTGCGACCGGATACGAAATCCGAGAGATTGAGGAGTGAAAAAACGAAATCTCGGAAATCGAACGATCTCAGACAACGGCTAAAACTTCCCGTAGCGCAGATCCCGCGTTGTTTGCGGGTCTGCGGCAGTTAACCGAGCGAGTCGCAATGCACGATATTGGCTCCCGTGCAGTGGCGGCCCGATGTCACATCGCGGCCGCCGCATCGTGGTGTTCAACCCCGCTCCCTGCCAACTCGCTGCCTTTCAAGCCGCAGACCTGGTGCACCGCTACGAAAAAACTCGGATGCTGCTTCACCGGTCAGCTAACTCGTTTCCACAGAACCGACAGATCGTCTTTGGGCCGAAATCCCAAAATCTCTTTGGCTTTCCGGTTCGTGAACTTTCCCTGCGGATTCTCTCCGAGGACGAAGAAAACCTCGCACCGGCTGGGCAACTTGCTCAGCTCGACTTCCAGTCCCAACCGAAAGATTTCCCCGGCATCGTCCCATGAAATGATGAATGGAACTCCACCCGACCCGGCTTTCAGCTCCTTCGTATCGCGAAAATTGTAAAAGAGGTAGTTCTGAACGTAGATCTCCGCGTGCTCCGTGAACACGCGGCAGATCTCATGTCCCAGCGACTTCGTCAGGGCATACAGGTTTGTGCCCGACTGAGATGGGACATCGGGCACCAGTCCAAAGTCGAATCCTTCATAGGGCGGACCCGTGATGGTGAAGTGAGGCCCCGTATTGATGACACGTTTGATGCCGTGTTTCATGGCCGCGCGCATCAGGTTGTAGCATCCCCGCGCGTTCACATCGAAAGCGATTTGGCGGTCGTGCCGCAAGACAGACAGATTGATGATGGCGTCCATGCCTTTGGCGGCGTCGACGACTTGTTCGAGCGACGAAACGTCGACCCGCCGGAACTCGTGTGACAGGCTGCCGCTTGGAGCCTTGATATCCGTGACCAACAAATGGTGGTGAGGACCCAGGACCTTAATGACGTGAGGACCGAGGTACCCCGCTCCTCCAAGAATGAGCACTTTCATGGTTTCCTCCTTAGGGCCGCCCAGCCGGGGTCAGTGCCCTGGGTCTGAGTCTCTGCGTTTTGGCGGCTCGCAGAGCTGCCGCTACCTCTGGCGTGTTGGTGTAGAGGCGGCTCCATGAGGCCTCGCCCTTGAATCCTGCCGTAGCCGTCGCACCGGCGCCGTGAAATTGGCGGAATCTCCAGCGCCGGACGAACAGCGCCAGAGGACTGGCGCACTCCAAAACTGGCGAACTTCACAGACGCTTCCAGCTCCGCGCAGCGTCTTGGAGTGCGGCAGTGTTCTGCCGCTTTTGAATCGGCAGTCGCGTCCCACCATGCTGCCAGCGACACGGACCGATCCGAATGACCGATCGCCATAGTCTAGCTGGAATCTGTGCACTGGCGTGCTTCACTACAAACTAATTCGCTGCCAACCTGACCCCGCTCGTAGTACGCCACGGCAGTGGCGCCTGACCGGCGCGCTCTCACACCGAAGCACTGGCGTGCCTCACGACAAGCGTGGCCGCTTACCATGTGAACTGAGGTTTGAATCCGAGCGCACTTTTGGCGCTGCTGACACCAAACCGGGCTTTGGGCGAATCGGACTGAACATGAAACACCGCCCAACGCCCGACAGCGCTGGCGCTGTCCGCCAACCTGGCGTTCAAGGCGCCAACCACAGCCGACGCGACATCGCGTTCCTCG
The DNA here is from genome assembly GCA_016871215.1 of Acidimicrobiia bacterium. Lineage (GTDB taxonomy): Bacteria > Acidobacteriota > Terriglobia > Versatilivoradales > Versatilivoraceae > VFZK01. The sequence goes on from VFZK01000148.1 coordinate 7,180, forward strand.
ACCCACATCGGATCGACAGCCTTGCCAGCCACGTCGCTCGCACGCATGACTTTGCCTAAGCGTAAAACCACGACGCTCAGCTTGTTCTCGCGAGCGAATTCGCGGCAGGTAAATTCTCCGAGGTGCTTGGACAATACTCGAGGCTCGGTGGATGGCAGCGGCCGCCAGGACTCGCTGACCAGATAGCTCTCGTCGTAAGCCGTCATCAGCTCCAGCGTGCTCAAGAACACCACGCGCTTCACGCCTTCCTCACTGGCTGCCCACAGCAGGTTATAGGTACCGCGTGTGAGGTAATCGATCTGCTGCGTCTCGTTCTCGCCGGGCAGCGGTTCGGCAACATGCACGATGGCGTCGACTTCCTTGAGCAGCTGGTTTGTCGTTGGATCGTGGCCGAGAGTTGAGCGCACATACTCGAAGCGCGAGTGCATCTCGGTCCGGCCGGTGAGGCGAACCTCGCGATCCTGGCTGAGAATGCCGGCCAGTGTTTGAGCCAACGGGCTCTCGGCCGAAGTAATGAGAACGCGCTTTCGCATAGACCCAGAAGACTGGGAGCTTGCGGGCTTCTCCTCGCTCCGCAGCGCAGCGGCACCCAACAAACCCGGCGAACCGGCGGCCAGCAGTCCGGCGTTTTGAATGAATCGGCGTCGTCTCATGGTTCTCTCCTCAACCGAACGCATCCGTCGTCCCCACCGCAGCGCAGATCCCGCGTTTTTCGCGGGTCTGCGCTGCGAAAAGCGATCGCTTCCTCAATCCTTGCTGATCTCATAGGGCCCGAGATCGGGATCCTGCCCTCGATGAAAATTCTTACCAAGAAGGTATTTGATCTCCAGCTCGACATCGCGAAGATAGATTTGAGGCGTCACCTCGGGATCGCGTCGTAGAAGCGTCACCTCCACCACGTTTTGGCCCTGTTTCGGCCAGTGCTCAGCGTCCAGCTTGTAGACGAACCAATAGCCGAACACCCGATAGCGAGGGGCGTTCATCAGATACATGCGATTGATTTTTCGCCGCAGAGCATCCGGCAGCACTCTGCCGTTTAGGCTGAATCTCAGCTCGTCAAGCTCCGTCGTTTCGGCCACACGGAAGCGCAACAGCACCTCATGGACCCGGCCCGCCTTGTTCCAACGCGGCAAGTCGTCGCTGATGCTGAACTCAACTCGAGCCGGCTCGTTGAGCTTGAGGTCTTTCGGAAGCTGCATGGTCATGCCCGGCTCAAGTTCGGGTTTGGCGTAGCGCGCCGTCGTGGTGGGAACGAAGTAGAACTTGTCTTTTGGCGCCATGATCTCCGGGTCAGGCAGCTCGCGCAGCTTTTCGTAGAACTGCGCCTGGTACGGCCAGTTGTTAAACCAGTGCACCAGGTAGAGGCCATCCACACCCTGTGCCCAATAGTTCGTTGCAGCAGCACGAATCATGGCTGCGTTCGCTTCATGCAGCCGGTCTGAGTCCACGTGGCTGTGAATGGCGGCGTGAACGCGGCACTGCGATCCCTTGGCGGCAGCGACCAACGGTCGAAAGTCGATAAACGGGTCCACGAGTTCAGGACCCGAAAATTTCTGTCCGATCAGGACGTCGACGATGCCCTGCCGGATCCACTCCTTTACGTCGAGGCCCACCGAATAGCATCCCTCCAGGCTTGCCGGGATTCGAATCGCCAGCTCCCGATCGCTGCCGCTCTGTTTCACAGCCCGATGGACCCGCGCGATCCAAGTCGTCATCACCTGCCGCCCCTCGGCGACTTCATCCGGCCGAAAATAGTACGGCAGATAGTTTAGCTGCAGCTCGAATCCGTCGAGCGGGTAACGCGTGAGAGTTTCCTGAATGAGCGCGAACCGTTCGTCCTGCACCTCTTTGCGTTTGAAGTCGAGGCCGTGAAGCCCGCGAAAGCTTGGATCGACGCCAGCGCGAGCGCCAATCTCCAGATGGCGATTGTCGAAACGGAAGTTCGAACCCCGCGTGTCTTCGCCCCGCACACCGGTGCCTTGCTGCACCAGGAGCGTGGCATAGATCAACAAACCTTTGGCGTGGGCGCGTTCGCACAGAACACGCAGCGGATCGTGGCCGGCGGCAATCAACGCCTTAGCATTTTGATGGGCGCGGCGGAAAATCAGATGGGGCCATTTCTTCACGTTGTGGCCCCACAGCTCGCCCACCTTCGTGTCGTGCAGCACGGTTCGCCCATCTCCCAGGCAAAGCATCAGGGCTTCGATCGGCGTGCCCACCAGTTCGTCCACGCCCGCCTCGTATTCCTCCTTCTGCATGGGAGGTTCATACATATAAATGAGCGGGTGCCGGCCGTCGTGATAGAACATCATGCGTGGTTTTTTCCGCGCGCCGCCCTGGGGCCCTATCGGTGGAGGGCCCGATGAGCCGGCAGAAGCCGGCATCACCCCACCCAGCACCCCGGCAGCTACCGACGATCGTAGGAACTTGCGCCTGAGCATTTTCACTCCTTGAAGTTGGCAGAGTTTATCGGTACCAGTCGTAGTTCAATCCCAAGGAGCGGTCGGCTAGCGGCAACTCAATTCTGGCGCCACCTTGCTTCGAGGACTGTTTGAGGGCAACCTCGACTTCGAAAGCCATGGCAACGCGTCGGCCCGAGTTCTTCGGCTCATCGAGCTTCCCGTCCAAGCAGCTGATGAGGTCGTCCAGACAATACACGGCCCCATAAGGAAACTGGAACTGCGGGCTGGGCCAAGGCATTTCGACGCGCTTTTTCCCGGGAGGCGTTGCGACATCTTGCCACAGCTGCCAAGCCGTCCAGCCCCTGGTGTAGTCGAACGAAATTTCTCCCTTCGATCCGTTGATGCGCACGCCGGGCGCGCCTTTTCGGAAATGAACCATCTGGCCGGCTTGCGTCGCCATGATTCCCTGCCCGGCAAATTCGTCACTGCCCGTTTCGCGGCGAGGCTGGTCGCCGATGCCGACCACCCACGCAGGCTGGCTGTCGAGAAAATAAGCCCAATTCTGATGCTGGGCGCCGGGTGCACCGGCCTCAATCGAAACCATGTCTCCGATCGCGCCGCTCTTCACCAGCTCTTTCGCCTTAGCAAAGGACGGATGCGTCGTCGAGATGGCGCCACAGCAGAGCGGGATCTTGCGGTCGGCGCAAGCCTTCACCATCTCGTCTGCCTCTTTCAGCGTGTGGATCATGGGCTTTTCGGTGAAGATTGCCTTGGCGCCCATCTCCGCTGCTTTCACGGTTAGAAACGAGCGTCCCTTCACGTTCGTGCAGACGGCCACGATATCGAGCTTCTCTTTGCGCATCATTTCCAGCGCGTCAGTGTAGAGAGCCGTCAAGCCATAGCGGTCGCCAAATGCCTTCAGCCGTTTTTGGTCTCGGTCTGCGCCTGCGATCAGATCGACTTCTGGACGGTCCCACAACGCCTCCGAGTAGGAAGACGGCAACCCTTCCGTTCCAGGATGCTGGTGATGGTAAATCCGGCGCTGGATGTCGAGCTCGGGTGTCGGACGGTTGGGATCATCGACATTGAAACGGTCGGGAATACGATCCGCCAAGTCGTAGAGCAGCCCCATCCACCCGAGGCCAATGACCCCCGCGCGATACTTCGCGTTGGGCTTTTTGGCCGCCGATGTCGCACCCGATGAGGAGCTGGGGTGGACACCCGTGACGACTCCAGCGGCCACCGCCGTCTTGATGAAATGACGTCGAATCATTCGAACCTCCGTAAAGTTATTATCGCGATGACGAACCGACGGCAGGAAGCGCAGGCTATCAAACCGGTCGAGCGATAGCAATGGAGTTCACAGGGCTCTGTTCGGTGCGCCGCTCGTAGTCCCGCTCTTAGTGCGCCACGCAGTGGCGCCCCAAACGCCGCTAGCCACACTCACACGGAAGCACCGCCCTGCTTCACTGCAAGCGTGTCAGTCATCCCAATGCTTGCCGTAATCTCTGATCGGATAAGCAGTCCATGTCTCTGCCAGCCACTGCCGGCCGTGCGCTTTCAAGTATTCGTGGACGCTCACCCAAGGCCAGTCAGACGCTTTCTTGACGTAGCCATGTTTGACGGGATTGTAATGAAGGTAGTTCACCGACGCCCAATGATGGCGCTCACTGCGGATGCGGCGATCACTGTAACGATACCAGACCCTACGCCCCATCTCCCGCCGCTGGAGGGTTACGGCCGCAGCAACGCGGCCGTGAACTCTGCGCAGCGTCACAAAACATTTTCTCGGCGGCATGGATTCTCTCCCCAATTGGGTTCGCGGGACGCTCACGACCCGCTGGTGTCATCAACCTCCACCACCGCAACTCGGT
>VFZK01000149.1 GCA_016871215.1 Acidimicrobiia bacterium
AACCAGCGCTCGATTCCCCCCTCGATCGGTGGCACTCAGCGTCAGTGGAGGCAAAACCATCGGCATGCCCAGACAATAAACTAATTTCCTGTTATTGCCCAGTTAGTTGTTGGACACTACACTAGCTCATAGAGCTTCTTAGGCGACGGTCTACGGGCTGGTGAGGCTGGGTGGGAACCAAGGCAGGCCCGGGTTTCAGATCTGCCATAGCCGAGATGCCGCGCCATGTGGCACGGCCTTCTGCTCCCACACTGCGAGAGGGAGGCGGGGGATTTCTCGACGCGAGTCACTCTGAGGCCGTAGCCGTCAGAAGCCTGTGGCCCACTTCGAATAGCATTCTTCCACTAGTAGCAACTAGTAGCAACGATTTCTCTTTGTTGGCGCCACACAGTTATGTTAGGGTTTCGTTACTTGCTTTAGCCAAGAGAGAGATCGTGGCACTGATGTACTGACTGAGGCCCGCTCTCTGCTGAGTGTCGCCCAGAACTGGAAGCTCAAAACTCTCGCCGGCAAGAGGCCCGAAGGGTTTCCTGTAACTCCGGACGCATTTGGAATCTCATAACTCATCGCCATGCCCCAGTCGGGCACTTTGGCAATCGACCGCTTGCGGCAGGCTTCAAGACTCACTCATTATGAATCGACCAACGTTTAGGCACAGAAAACCCAACGAAGACTACATGAATCGACGTCTCATTCGCCCGTCGTTTGCCGATTTGAAGGACAAGATGACGGTCCGCACGCAGAAGCGGAAGCCTGCACCTCAGGAACAGACTAATGCAGAAAGCTTCTATTACCTGAAGCAGATGCAAAACAAGACGCCCATGGTCGTGGTGTTAGACGACGGGCAGCAGCTGCGCGGCATCATCGAGTGGTACGACCGCAACTGCATCAAGGTCAATCGAGATACCGAACCGAACCTGCTCGTGTTCAAGCACTGCATTCGATACATGTACAAGGAGAATGAGGACAAGTCCAGCGACGAGTAGACTCGCAGCCGATGTCAGCCTGCCACGGCTTTCGCTGGCGTCAGGCGATCTGCCGTACCCGTTCGGCAGTTGTTTCAGCTTTGGCTCATCTGAGAACGTTCTCCGGTTGCCAGTTGTATCCGCAGAATCATGAAGCGTCTCGAAGGACTACGCCGCCGCTTGGGGCACGCATTACTGGCATGCGCCCTGGTCGCCGAGTTCGGTTGCGGCGACGAAATGGACCTGGGAGTCATTCCCCCCTTCACCCACGTTTACGTCGCAAATCTGGGAAGCCACACGGTTTCAGTCATCGACCTGAAGAGCTTCAAGAACGTCAAGACGATCGCGGTCGGAAAGTCCCCGGGCAAGCTGGCAGCCAGCCCAATTGACGACTTGGTGTTCGCAGCTAACGCTGGCTCAGGATCGGTCAGCGTCATCGATGCCAACACTCACGTCGTCAAGAAAACCATCGCAGTCGGCAGAAATCCTGCGGATATCGTCTTCTCGTCGGACGGGCGCCAGGCGTTTGTAGCCTGTTACGGGTCGAACGCGGTTGCCGTTATCGACTGCGAAGCTCTCTCGGTCGTGAAAACGATCCGAACCCAGGCTGGACCCGCCGCTCTGAAGCTGGCAGAACAACGAAACCAACTCTGGGTGGCGCAGCAGACAGCCAATTCGGTCGGCTTGGTCAACCTGCAAACTCAGACCTTCGAGCAATCGATACCGGCCGGTCCGAGCCCCCTGTTCCTGGAAATCCTTCCAGACCAGTCGAAGTTGTTTGTGGCAGACGCTGGCGGGCAGAGTGTTACTGTGATCGACATCGAGACGCGCAGCGCACTTGAACCGATCATGACAGGGCGGTCGCCCACTCAACTTGTCATGAAACCCGACGGAGGCGAGATCTATGCCAGCAATTTCGACCAGGGGTCGGTCGTCGTCATCAACACGGAAAGCTGCACCCTGAACGGTTCGTTTTCTGTCGGACGGAACCCCATTCGTGGAGCGATCTCCCGAGACGGGCAGCGGCTGTATATCGCCAACTACGGATCGAACACGGTGTCTGTGCTCGACCCTCCCAACAACCGGTCGGTCGTTGCCTCGATTGCCGTGGGCGCACAGCCCGAGTCGCTCTACCTCACACCCGACGATCTGTATCTTTTCGTTCTCAATTCCGGCTCGAACGACGTTTCGGTCGTGCGCACCGACGCTGTCACTTCTGGCAGCAGTGCGCTCTTTGCAGTCATCACGACCGGCGCAACACCCTCTGCGGTTGTCGCCAAGTAAACCCGTGGCCGTGCATCATCCGGGCTAACGTTGCATTTCCAGTTTGTATTACAATGGCCGCGACTCCCAGGCCTATACCGTTTGGAAACGACGAAAGGTGAAAAAAACATGAAGAAGAAAACTGCATTCGCTGCAAGCCTGCTCCTGGTCTGCGTTACCGGCATGATTCCGGCCCATCCACACTTCAACAAATCTGTCACCGCGGCAGTCAAGGGGTTGGAACTCAAGCTGACCTACTTCACACTGCCGTACAACGCCAAGCATCTCGAAGGAATCAAGGAAGGGTTCGTGTTTCATTGCGGCCGGGCGAAGCTGAGTATCTCAAGTGAAGTGTCTGCCGGAAGCGCCAAGATCGTTGCAGGTACCTATCTGCTGCGAGCGAAGGCAACCTCAGCAGACAGGTGGACCTTGGTCTTGATTCCGGAAGCGGAAGCAGGCAACCCTCAAAGCCCTGACCTCAGCAAGGGGATTGCACTCGAGACCACGTCGCTCACCCAGCAGTCCGACCTACATCATCTCGACCTCAACCTTACTGGAGGGCATGGCGCGAGCGATGGCAAGCTGCTTGTGACCGTAGCTTTCGGATCGAGGCGGCTGGAAGCAGCCATCAGCCTGCCGGCACCCGCCTAGCTGCCTGGGGGCACGACGCTTGAAATTCCTGCGTTGGCAACTACGACCGCACAGCCTCCAGAGCGTTGCTGTCCACACGACATGCGAAGGACGGTTTCATCGTGGGGCTGGGACATTCCTTTGCCGTGGGACAGCCTGCTGGCCCGCTGCCGCGTTTGGCAGCGCCACCTTGGGCTCGCTTGCCTCGGTGCCTTCCTGACGCACAGTCGCAGCAACCCGCTTGGAGCCGTTATGAATCGGCACCAACTGCTCAGGACGTTGCCGGCGGTGGTATTGCGAGGCGCCATCACGCCAGAGCAGCTCAGCACGTTTTTCATCGAATGAAGTTTGTACCTGTCCCGCGGGCACATGCGCGCGAGGCTCATGCGCTTGTAGTGCCGCACGCAGTGCGGCCACTGGAGATTGGACATTTTTCGGTCCTGCGACTGGCCGAGGAAGTTACCTGGGTTGAGGTGTCTGCCGAGGTTGTGCAACCAGGCGCTTCGTTCGTGGAGCACTCTCGCTCGGGACGAAACGTGTGTTTGACCCGGCCCCTGGAAGTGCAGGCGCTTCTTCTGCCTACGCGCGGACCAGCGAGCCGCGCTGTGGTCTACGACCACGGGTGCAGGCGGGGACGCCTGCGCTCCCAGGGTGGCTTCACCTTGCTGGAAATGTCCAGTCTCCAGGTGTGCCTGCCGCACGCCAGTGAGGCCATGTAAAGCTCTGGCTTCACTGCAAACGGGCACGGGTTTCCGTGGAAGGCACCCGCAAGTCAGGGTCCCGTCAAAGTCGTGAGCCCTCCCTTACGGTCGGGCTACTGAATAGCCGCGTGGACCAAATCAGTAGCCCGCGCGTTAGCAAGGGTTCGACCTCGACTCAAGGACTTACGAGACTTTGACGGGATCCTGACCCGCAAGTGTGGCGGCTTGCGGCAGCACGGGCTTCCAGCCCGTGATATCGACCATTCAAGCAAGGCTTTGACACTACAGATTCGAAACTTCGCCAGCTCCTCATCATGAACGATTCCATGCGGCCACCCAAGTTTTACAAGGACACTCGATTCATCAACTCGGCCGATGCACGCACCTTGCGCATTCTGTCGGAGTACCTGGGCCCTCTGTCCGCTTTTCATCGGCAGAGAATCAGAGACACGATTGTCTTCTTCGGGTCAGCTCGGGCAATCCCGAAGAGCCAAGCCGAAGAAGAGTACGGACAGCTGCTGGCGGCAGAGCATGGACCCGAAGGGCCCCAGGAACGCGCAGCGGCGCTGCAGCGTGCCAAGACCCGGCTGGAACTGGCGGCTTACTATGACGAAGCAGTGGAGCTCTCGCGGTTGCTGACCGGCTGGGCGCTTTCACTGGGAAAGAGTGCCCGCCGTTTCGTGGTGTGCTCCGGAGGAGGTCCCGGAATCATGGAAGCCGCTAATCGCGGGGCCAGCCTGGCAGGTGGAAAATCAGTCGGACTGAATATCAGCCTGCCATTCGAGCAAACGCCGAATCCCTATATCAGCCCAGAGCTGAGCTTTGAGTTCCACTACTTTTTCACTCGCAAGTACTGGTTCGCGTACCTGGCCAAAGCGCTGATCGTTTTCCCCGGCGGGTTTGGCACCTTGGATGAGTTAATGGAAGTTCTAACCCTGATCCAAACCCGGAAGATCAGCAAGAAGATGGTCGTGTTGCTCTATGGTTCGAAATACTGGAAGGAACTCCTCAACTTTGACGCGCTCGTGCGGTGGGGAACGATCGACCCGTCAGACCTGGATCTTTTCTCCATGGCCAATTCTCCCGAAAGCGCTTTCCAGATTGTTCGCTCGGGTCTTGAGCGCTACTACCTGAGTTCCGATCCGCCTGGGCAGGCGGGCTGACACCACTCAAAACATCCATCGATCTGAGGTGCTCCGATGAGGCAACCGTTGAGCTCTCCTCGAACAATTTGCTTTCTCAGTCTCTGTGCGGGTCTGTTGTTTTGTCGGCCCGCTTTCGCACAGGTGGTGCTGAAAGTGGAGTCACCCATGGCTCCTCCGGCCTGGGCGCTGATGGAGCGAGCCCTGCTCGACGCCAATTCGCGCGCCGTGGAAGCCTTCGCGGCGAAGTACATGGATGCGCGAGGCTACTTGCTCCACACCCCGCGATGGGGAACTCTGGACGGACCCGACGATGCCATTGAGACCTACTTCAACTGGACGCTTCTGCACGCCTTGGGTGGTTCGGACAAGGTGTTGGACCTCTACAAGAAAGGGCTGGAAGGACATTTGCTCCAATACAAGGAGCTGCGGACCGTGAAAACGGAGCTTGCAGCCCACGGAGCCTATCACAAGGAATTCGTCACGATGTCTGACTGGTTTCACACAGGCGAAGGCATGCGGGGCTTCTTCCTCTGGGGGTTGTCAGAACCGATGAATCTCAGCCTGGTGCAGCGGATGAAGCGATTCGCGGGCCTGTACATGAATGAAGACCCTGAGGCATTGAACTACGATCCGGCGAAAAAAATCATCAAGAGTATTTGGAACGGTTCGAAAGGCCCAATGCTCCGCAAAGCCACCGTGTACGACTGGGTTGGTGATCCCGTCGCCGGAACGTTTCATCTCCTGCACAATCCAGCCGGTGCCTCGAAAATGCTGAACCTCCTCGAGTGGTATCCGCGAATGCTGGCTCACTGTGAAGAGTACTTGGACTCGGTCGGCGACAGCCATCTCAACACAGCGGCCACGCTGCTGGGGCTAAACGCCTATGCGCTAACCCACGAGGAGAAGTACCGCACCTGGACTTTGGAATACATGGACGCCTGGAAAGCCCGCACGGAAAAAACCGGGGGCATGATTCCAACCAACGTGGGGTTGGACGGAGAACCCGGAGGCGAGCACAACGGCCAATGGTGGAAAGGCACTTACGGCTGGAACTTCACGATCTTCGACGGCGAGCTTCAGCAGATCGCTCACCGAAATTACTTTCATGGCGCCTGGCCGGGTTTCGCCAACGCGCTGCTGCTGACCGGAGACCAAGCGTATGTTGGAGTACTGCGGAAGCAAATGGACTTGCTCCATCGGCACAAGAAGGTGGAAGGCGGGAAGACCTTGCTGCCTCAAATGTATGGGGATCCTCGAGGCTACAAGTACGATGGCAAACCCGAGTTCTACCACTTCACAGACAACCTGTTCCTGGACAGGCTCACTGAGATCTACCTGTGGTCGATGGATCGGCGTGACCTTGATCGGATCCCGTTAGACCAGGGATGGATCGGTTTTCTGGAGGGCAACAATTCCGGCTATCCCGAAAAAGCATTGGCTGCCGACTTCGAGACTATCCGCCAACGCCTCGAATCGATGCGTCACGATCCGACTTCACCGGATACGCGGCTGGCAGACTATCTTCTGGGCATTGTGCCCGCCACTACGGACACGCTGGTTCAGCTAACGCTCGGAGGCTATTTCGCCGCCGGCCGCATCTGGGTCCTTCACAGCCGGCTGCGTTATTTCGATCCGGAAAAGCGCCGATCGGGCTTGCCCCGAGACGTGGCGGCACTCGTGGAAAAGTTGACCGCCGACGCCGTCACAGTAACCCTTGTGAATACCGATCAACTGGAACCCCGCACGGTCGATGTCCAGGCAGGCGGTTATGGAGAGCATCAATTCACCGCAGTCGCGGCAAACGGGACGAAAACGCCTCTTGCGTCGCCCGTCGTCACCGTTCGATTGGCCCCGGGAGCCGGCTCGCGCCTCACGTTCTCGATGAATCGCTACGTCAACCGTCCCACACTGGCACAGCCCTGGAATCGAGCGCTGCTGGCGCGTCAGTAATGGGAACCCGCTGATGCTACCGGCTCGACCTCTGGCAGGCAGAACGAACAAGATTCTTTGCCGGGTTTCGCCGCGACTGGAGTTGACGGAAGAGGCACGAACTGGGTTTCGGCGAGCATCCGGGAAAGAATCCGTTGGACGAAACCGCAGGTAGCTAAGGGGACTGTATCCCGGCTGCGGTAGTGGGAGAAGATGGAAAGGAGGCACAGTGCTGTCGGAGGGGAGACTCTGGACGGCGGCAAAGTGCGCAGGGCATGCATTGAAGGCGTGGCGGAGAGGTTTTCAGCAGCGCCTTCGAAGGTAGGCAGAGTGGGGCGGGCAGGCTTGTGCTTAGAGCCGCGAGCAGAGGGTGGAACGAAGGGTGGGGCGTTGAGATCGAGAAACAGGCAGCGGTCATGGGGAATTTCGATGGAGAGGGTCCGGTCGCAAACGCTCAGACAGAGTCGGCAAAATCTGAATCTGAATCAAACGACCCAGGCCACACTGGGGACACAGCGACGGGTCCACACCCGTCAGTTGCTGGTAGCGTTCGGTCCGGTGCAGTGGGGCCAGGGCCGAGTCAGGCTGCGTTGCGGGCTCAGCGACGGCTAGCAGCTGACGACAGAGAGCTAGGTTTTCAGCCCGGTGGCGGTTGGCCAGCAAACCGAAGTGGCGGATGCGCACGAAGCCTTCGGGCAGGATGTGCAGCAAGATGCGGCGCAGGAACTCGGTGGCGGCCAAGGTCATGACTTTTTTCCGATGGCCGTGACGGTAATCCTTCCAGTGGAAAGAGACTTGGTCGTTTTCCAGCCTCAGAAGCCGATGATTGGAGATAGCCACTTTGTGAGTATAACGGCCCAGGTAGTCCAGCACTTGGGCCGGACCGCCGAAGGGAGGTTTGGCATAAACGACCCAATCGGTCTGGCGACAGTCCTCGAGCAGCTGGGTGAAAGCGGGCGCCGAGGCCAGCGGCTGGAGCTGGCCGTGAAACTTGAGTTGGCCCTGGTCAAACAGCTGCTTCAAGCCAGCGAGGAACAGCCCACGAAACAGGCGGGACAAGACGCGCACGGGTACAAAGAAGCCAGGGCTGCAGCCGATCCAGCCTTGGCCATCGGGGGACAGTCCGCCGCCGGGAACCACACAATGCAGATGGGGATGAGGCAACAGGTTCTGCCCCAAGTGGGGAGAATCACCAGAAAACCGATGCGAGCACCCAGATGCTTGGGGTCGGCGGCAATGCGGAGCAGGGTTTGCGAGATGGCCTGGAACAGGAGATTGTAAAGGAGCCGGGCATTTTGTAGAACCAGCGGCGCCGGCCGCTCGGGCAGGGTAAAGACGACATGAAATAGGGGACCGGCAGCAGTTCCGCCTGGCGCGCTGCCAGCCACTGGGCCTTGGCCAGGGATTGACACTTCGGCCAATGGCGATTGCGGCAGGAGTCCAGACGCGTTTGCCGCAGGCGTGCCTGCTCAAGACGACATGAGGGTCGTGGTCGTCCGCCGGCCGCCCTTAGCTTCCTCTGGGCTCGGCTGCCGCGACCGAAGATGACAGCGGCCAGGATCCTACACGGCTTGCACCAACCCTCCAGCGAGGCAGCATGAACCTTTTCGACCGAAGAACTTTTCTGAAATCGGCCCTCGCCGGAGCTGCTGGTTTGGCAGAACCTGCTTCGGCGAACAGGCAGAGTACTGCAATACAGCCTACGGCTTCCTCCGTTCAACGCTACGGGAACATGCCTTCCAGGGTTGCTTTTCAGGGACATTGGAACGACCTGCGTACACATCCGTTTGACCACCAGGCTCATCCTGCCTTCCATCGCCTCAAGGCCAGCTTGGAAGCGCTGTATTCGCGCTGCGAGCAGCCGATTCCCTCGCTCAAGAACAGACCCGTTCGTCTCTCAGTCAAGCTGTTATCTCCCGGAGAGGCAGGCCGCACGTTATTCACTCTTGGTGTGAAGACCAAGAGCCACGGCAGTTGGGCTTTCAGCCTGGGAGCGTGTCCAACTCGTGGGATCTCTTTTGGGATCACCGGCTGGCAGATCATCGTAAATGCCACCAATCCCTGGGAGGAAAGGCTTCCCCTGGAAGGCTTCGACAACCGGGACTGGCACACCTTTGTCTTCTCGATTCCGAATGCCAAGGGACCTGCACAGCTTTACTGCGACGGACAGTTCGTGATGGCGTTACGGGAACCCATCATGGAGGCACAACGAAACAAGGTGGCTGAGGACCAGAACCCTCGACACGGCTCGATTCAACAACTGGTCCCCGAAACCTTTGGGGTGGGCGAATACGCGTTTGTCGAGAGCCGGCATCCAGGCCAAACGATCGACATCGATCGGTTCGAGATCTCCCAGGCTCCGCTCGTGACGTCGCGAACCTCCTTGCCTGTTCTCCAAGATCTGGACTGGGAGCTAGACGGCACGCGCCGGGTGGAGAACACACTGAAACGCTTCGAAGGCAACCCGGTGCTGAAGAAAAAGGAGATTCCCGATCCGTCGGAAAAGAATTCTGGGGGGTCGTTCGTCCGAGTCCTCAAAGGTGGCAGTGGTTTTCAGATGTTCTTTGCCGCGGTTCACGAGATGAGCCAGGCAATCGGGAGAACGACGTTCGGGATCTATCGCGCCTCCTCAGATGACGGTTTGCGCTGGCAAATGGACCCGAAGCAAGCGGTGCTCACCCCCGGAGAAGAAGGCAGCTGGGATGAAGGCAGCCTCGGGCAGATGGCGGTTCTGAAAGAAGGCGACCTTTTTCGCATGTGGTACGGCGGCTATGTGGCGAGGCTTCAACAAGGTCGAGCCGGGTACGCGGAGTCGAACGATGGAATTCGCTGGACGAAGCCCACACTAGGGTTTTTTCCTTTCGCCGGAAAACCCACCAACATCTGCTTTCCACTCCAACCTGGCTTCAACTCGAACGAATACGAGCTTCCGGCCGACGTCGTTCGAGACGAGCAGGCGCCGCCAGAGCGGCGTTATACGATGTTCCTTCATACCCAGGGCCCGCACGGCTTCATTGTGGATGTGGCGACTTCACGCGACGGCAAGCGTTTTGTTCGAGCGCCTCAAAACGCTCGGCACTATGCTTTCGATCCTGTGCCTAGAAACAGTACCTTGCATGGCGCCGCCGTCGTTCTCCACGAACCCAACTACTGGTGGGCTTTCGTTGGGCATCACGAGGCTGAACGCCGAGGTTATCGAATGCGGTTCACGGGGTGGGTGGTCGAGCCGGAAGAATCAGAGAACGTCGGTTTCGGACTGTGGCGCTCGACGCGGGTTCACTTGGAACCGGACCCGCAAGCGTGGGACCGGAGCGATGTGCACGTGGGCAGCTTTTTGGAAGTCGGTGACGAGTGGTGGGTGTACTACGCTTGTGAGGGCAATTTTGGGTTGGCAAAAGTGGGCAGGCACCGGATGTTCGGCATCGAGTTGGTGTCAGGCGTTGAATCCGGATACGTGACGACCATCGGACTGCGCCCACCGAAAGAAGGTTGGAAACACCACAACCTCGCTTTGAATGCCAGTGGCCTTACGGGCGGCGGGCACCTGCAGGTGGAGCTGGTCGATGTTTCAGCCGAGCGGGCGCTGGATGGCTTCAAACTGGACGATTGTCTGCCGATTGAATCTGACGGCCTGGCTCTTCCCGTGCGCTGGAGAAAGACTGGGACGATTCTGCCCGACAGCAAAGAACCATTGCGGCTTCGCATCACGATGAATCGTGGCAGCCAGAACCCCCAGTTGCACGGTGTGTATCTCCGCAAAGCTTGAACCCATTCGGCACGAACGTAACTGTTGCGGGACAAGCCGGTCCTCGGCTCAAAATAAGTAATGCGCCCACTTGAGCCTAGATCCAAGACGCCACCGCATTGAAAGGCACCCATTCAGGCTGTGCTGGCACCGCAGAGGTCCGGAACTTCGGGATTTGCGCTGCACGTCTAGAGATCGTCGTACCGTTCTGCAGAGTCATTCGTTCGGAGGCGCTGGGACGACATTGAGAGCTACAAGAAGTGCTCGTCACCGATTTCGTCCCTGCGATCCGCGACCGAGCAGGCGAGTTTGGCCCTTAGAAATCGAAAGCGATGGCATAGCACAGCCCGCTCGTCGTTTCTTGTCTTGTTCACGCGAGGGAACCTTGGGATTTCAGATTCTTCGTCGCAGCCTCTCCCCCAGTGCAGATAACGGCATCGGCACTCGCGACTGCGAGTCTTCGCAGTCCGCTGTGAGGTTGCGCGTTGACCCTCAGCTTCAATACAGAGCGATCTTTCGGGCAGGCCGTGGTTGCGCGACCCTTATCTCACTTGGGTAACTATCGCCGAAGCGCGCTGACTGGAAGAAACAATGAGAACGATCGACCCCTGTCAAGTGCGCTTGAATCATGGCTGGGTCTTCGAGAAAAGAGCAGGGATTGCGCACATCGCGGGCCCCTGCATTGTAAGACTCCGCGGCCCAGCTCGAACGTCGTTTCTGTGGAACACAGCAGCCAGGACCTTGCTCCTATCAATCGTTGCAAAAGTACTTGCTTAATCTAATCGAATCGAGTATAGTACGGGGCATGCGACGAACTAAGAAGACTCCTACTCAGAAGGACCTGGTCAGTGTACGATCCCAACTGCGTTATGAGAAACGCCGGACGGCCGTCGAGGCGGTGCGCAACGGCGAATCGGCTTCGACGGTGGCGCGCGTGATGAAGGTTCCCCTCCGAACGCTGTTCAGCTGGATCGCCCGCTACCGGCTGGGGGGCGAGCAGGCGTTGCAAGAAGGGCGACGCAGCGGCCGAC
>VFZK01000150.1 GCA_016871215.1 Acidimicrobiia bacterium
GAGCGCCGTAGCTCGAGCCGAGCTCTCGAGATGGCCCGAGAAGAGTTCTGCAGGTGCACACCGGGAGGCTGCCAGAACTTGTCTCAGGAGACCATTGAGTTCGCTGTGCGAAGCGCAGCCATTCAGCTTTTGTCTCAGGCCGTCCTGACCACCGATGGACACGGATCAACACGGATGTCAGTAATAGACAGCAAACTCCGGCTGGTTCCTACCCAAGGCACTAACCGCCGCTTCGCCCGCGATTGCACGACAAAGCCCCGCAAACCAGCCACTCGGTAGAAATCATCACACAACTCTCAATGCCTTTGCCGACCAGACGCCTTGGTGTCAAGCCGTTCAAGCCGTGTCCATCTGTGTTCATTTGTGGTTCACTTTTCACCTGGCACTAACCAGCGCTCTGCCCGCGATTGCGCGACAAGGCGCCCGAAACCAGCCGTTCAGTCGAAATCACCGCGCGGGTATGGGTGCCTTTGCCGATCAAACCACCTTGGTCGAAAGCCGCCACCTCGAATCCGAACAACTTTCCCTGCATGCCGGTATAAGTCGCTTCGGCACGCACTAAGACTCCCTTTGGAGTTGCTGCCAGGTGGTTCACATTGATGTTGACGCCCACCGAGAGCTCGCCGGGCTTCACGAGGCCTTTCATACATCGGGCTGCTGCCAGCTCCATCAGGGCGATCATTCGAGAGGTGGCAAAGACTTCAGGGAAATCGGTATCTGCCGACGATAGAGCCTTCGCCATGTCTTGGTCCTGGGTGGTGATTTCGGCGCTTGCCATCGAGCCCGCTTCCATTGCGTGTGCCTCCTCGTTCAGCGTTCAAGTCAAGTAACAGAACTCTCTTTGGATGACGCTGGCATTCCGAACGCAGGCATCGCCAACGTTGCCCCGAGGCTGGCGAAGAGCCAATCGAGTTCCTCTTCCTCGGCGCTGCCGCCTGGGGGTTGTGAGTTCATTTAACGAAATAGCCAGAAACCCGCCAGCTGCCGTCCTTGTCGATCATGGGAGTGACTGTCTCAACGGCAGACTTCTTGTTTTCAAACACGGTTTGGAATTGGATGACGACGTACTCTCCATCCGGCGCGCCAGGCAACGACCTCTGGTAGCTTTGCTTCTTAACCTCCCTCGACACCAGTTTGCCGAGGGGCTTGCGCACAGCCTGCAGCGACTGCTCCCATTGCTCCTTCGTTACAGCGTTCTTGAAATATTCCGCCGCTTCCTTCCAGCTCTCCGCATACTTGCCTTCATCAACCTTGCTCAACCATTTCTTCGCCGCAGACACGGCAGCCTTTTCCTTCTCCGCGACTTCCGCCGCTCCCGTGAGCGCGAAAAGCATTGTACCGACGACAGACAGACACACGGCTTTCATCGTCATAACTGTTCTCTCTCCTCTGAATCAACCTGTCGCACAGCGGTCGCTGGCGCACCTGTAGAACACTCTCTTTAGGCAAGCGAGTTGGCCAAGGCTCGACTCGCCGCAAAGGCTGCCCGCCGTGCGTCCGGCCGGATTTCCGAGAATGGGTCTCAGCACGGTTGCCGGCGGTGGCGGCTTTTGAACGGATCTAGCTCTTCGGCAGGGATACGATTTTGGCTTTTTCTGGCTGCGCCGCCGAGGACGCCACATCCACCGCCCTCCGAAGCAAAGCGGGTGCCACGTTCCACTGCTCCCGACCGTCTGTAACCACTGTTACGGTCTTCTTGTTGTATCGAACCAGAATGCCGAACAGCTCAGGACGCCCCTCCGGCTGAAACGAGACGCGATCGCCTACGCGAAACTCAAGCATTTTCGCGTGAGCCCGGGTCTGCTGCAGGAAACGCAGTCGCTCCACAATTTGCCGGTTGAGAGCGACCAGTTCCTCCTCGCTCATCCGTGTGACATCGATCTTGAGATTTGACATGTTTCGGTTGCTTCCTATTCTCCGCAGTCCCTTCCCTGGGATGCTTGAGAGGACAACGAACAAGCTTGGAAAGATCCTTTCTTGCTCCCGATCAACTGCTCCTCCAAGGCAGCACGATCGCTCCTTAGCCGTGAGCTGGCGCTCATCGCTCAAGACGCCGCTGAAGCGTAGGCCTGTTCGCGCCACATCCAGAGCTGCGCGTCTGCACACCTGAGGATTCGAGGGTTCACTTTTCCGCTTGAACCACAGTCCACAGCAGAAACCTCCAGGTACAGTCAACGCTTGCAAAGCCGGCGTCCCGCAGCCAACTCATTTGATCGGGCAGTGAGGCATGCCTGTCGCTTTCCTCCTGATGCCGCATCCACTGCTCCCACTCTTCCTGGGACGCGCCGAGCCGAGCCGCCTCGGCTTGCCAGTAATCCAAGTGCCTTTGGTAGAGGCCTGGCGTGGCTCCCGCGAATTGATCGGAATAGACGAGGACGCCATCTCCAGAAAGCCATGCGTAAACCTTCTGGAACAGTCTCGCTTTCTCGGGATCGGGAAGGTGATGAATCGCAATGCTGGAAGCGACCAAATCGTAGCTGGCTGGATTACAGTTTAGTTCCCTGAAATCTGCCTGTTGATACGCGATCCTTTTCGATCCTGCGAACCGCTGCCGGCACTGAGCCAGAAAATCGCTCGAAAGGTCAACCAAAGTGCACTCCGCGTCCGGGAAAGCCGCCAGCAAAGCTGCGGAGAGGTTCCCGGTTCCACACCCAAGCTCCAGGATCCGGGCGGGCCGGAAGTGGCCGGGCAGGTAGGAGACGATAGCCCACAACATCTCCGCGTAGCGCGGAACGCACCTCCGAATGGCTTGGTCGTAATCGCTGCCCAACCGTTCAAAGAATCGAGTTGCCTGAGTGAGAGAATCGAGCGCCAAGATCTCGGCCCACAATTCGATGAGGAACACTCCGCCGTAGCAGCGAAGAATAATAGCAGTTCCCGCTCTTGCGTCCCCAGGGGAATTGTGGACATTGCCTCCTTGTGTTGGCAGGACCTGTTCTGGTGGAACCTGGGACAATTTGAGTTGCAGCTTTCCAGACATTGCAGCAACGTAGTGCTCGCGAGACGCACGATTCCTGCTTGCGCCGGAAGGGCCGCAGGTTTCTGGTTGTCTTGAACGAACATGCCCGCGAAAGCGGGCATCCAGGCTATTCTGGGAGACCGGAGAACGCCGCAAACCAGCCCACCACCGTCTGGTAACGCAAGTCTGTGGTTCTACAACCACAGACTGAGGCGGTCGTCATTTTTTGGTGGTAGGTCAGCCTGGAGATTTCGCGATGCAAGAACCGGGGCTGGATACCCGCTTTCGCGGGCATGACGGTCAAAACTGAGCGTTGGTTATCGTCATTCCCACGCAAGCAGGTCCAGCAAGACTCACAGGCAGCTCGCTAGCTCTTCGGAAGACTCAAATTGAGCCTCTACCGAGTTTTTCAGAAACTGGCGGCAGCTCCAGAAAAGGCCGTATCATCACCAATGCGAACGACGAGCACTTATCTCAATCGGACAAGGAGAATACTATGGCAGAAGTCAAAGAACAGAAGATCCCCCAGGTTGAAGTAGAACGGCCTTTGGAGCTCAAACTCGAACCGTGGCCGATCGATGACTCCCTGATCGTTTCAGGCAAGCCGGCAGCCTCCGGCGTGCTGTTCCACAAGTCAGCCGACGGCAAGAGTGCAGACGGCGTCTGGGAATGCACGCCGGGGTCATTCAACTGGAACTACACCTGGAATGAAACCGTGTACCTGCTGAAAGGCCGTATGAGCATCACTCCTGAAGGCGAGCAACCAATTCATGCCCAGGCGGGCGACGTCGTCCACTTTGCCCAGGGCCTCAAAGCGAAATGGGAGATTACCGACACTGTCAGGAAAGTGTTCTTCCTGAATTCCGACGAACCGTTGAAGCTGTAGGCTGGAGAAACATCCGAATCACGCTCGCGCCCGTCAGCACGCAAAGCCGAAGAGCCGGGCTCTGTCGAGCCAGAACCGAATCGACATAAGCACGTTGACGGGATGCCCGGTTTGGTGCTTCGGACGCTTCGTACGGGTTATAATCCGTGGCACGAGCGCCATTCGAATCGAGCGGCATCTCCGGGTTTGAGGTCCTGAATGAAACGATCTAGATCTAGGCCAGTCCTATGCTGGATAATAGAAGGAACTCTAGCATTCGTTGCCACGTTGCGTACGGCCCTGGGCGATCCATCACGTGGCCACTGGCCCCAGTGGCGCTGGGGTTTCCGAGGAACGTGGATTGCCAGCCACCTGGAGCCCCGCGAGTGCGCGCCGGAAGACGGCGCTTCCTGGACGGGGTCATTCGTCGCCCATCGTCTGGGGCAATCGAGTGTTTCTCACTTCGGAAATCCAGGGTCCATTGATTCCCGGCGCGAAAGCTCCGAAGCACTTCATGAATGGTGAAGAATTCAGGCATCCGGATAGCGCTGGCGCGGATCGGACCCAGACGTGGAAGGTGATTTGCCTCGTGGTTGCATGTTTTGAGTAGCCGACAAAGGGCAGCGAATCGATTAACCACGGAACACACGGAACACACGGAAAAAGGACTGGGATTGGCTTGTAGTTACGAGTGGGCGGGCGTTTCCGGGTAATTCCCTGTCCTCCCTCGTTGAATGCTCTCGTTGAAAGGGGTCGGTCGGGCAGCCATGAAACGGTTGTTGTTGCTCAGCAATTCGACTAACTTTGGCGAACCGTTTCTGCGGCATTCGATTGGACCAATCCGGCAGTTCTTGGGTTTGGCCGCATCAGAGGCGCTCTTCGTCCCCTATGCTGCAGTTCGGGTCTCGTATTCGGACTATGCCGCCCGCGTCAGAGAGCGTTTCGCCGAAATCGGAATCAGCTTGGCTTCGGTACACGAAGCCGAGGACCCGGCGGAAGCAGTCGAGAAGGCGGCCGTCATCGTGGTTGGCGGGGGCAACACGTTTTGTCTGCTTGATCGCCTATACAGGCACGGACTAGTGGAGCGAATTCGTCAGCGCGTACTCCACGGCGTGCCGTACGTCGGCTGGAGTGCCGGATCGAATGTGGCTTGTCCTACGATCAAGACCACCAACGATATGCCGATCGTCGAGCCTCCAAGTCTCGACGCGTTGGCACTGGTGCCGTTCCAGATCAACCCGCACTACACGGATGCCACGTTGCCAAATCACGGCGGCGAAACGCGGGCGGAACGTTTGCTGGAGTTTGTTGAAGCGAATCCCGGCGCCAGTGTGATTGGACTGCGCGAAGGCACTCTGCTTCGCATCGAGGGTGAGACAATCGAGTTGCAGGGAGACAAGCCGGCTCGTGTGTTCCGAAAGGGCCAGGAGGCAGCGGAGTTCGCGCCTGGCGCCTCACTGCGGCGATTGTTTGAGGAGAGTGGCTAGAAACGGATGAGTACTCGATGGCCTGATTACAATCACCTCTGTGGCTGTCTGACGACCTTCGTCATCCCCGCTGGCTTCTCTCTCAGCGCTTTCGTGGGTGCAGCCTTTTCACGGGAATGACGGTGCTTTGATGACCCCAGAAATGCAATGGCTAACACGCTTCGACCGGCAATTCGACGCCTAGAGACCCGAGAGGACGCTCCCTCGTTGTGGTTCGCTTTTCACCGCAACCGTTTGCTTCTGCATCGGGACGGGCAAGAACTCTGTGTGCCCGGCCACGAGCAATGGCAAGCGCTGGGGTTGGAATACTCAGCCACGCATTACCTCGGTGTCATGGGTGCTGCCCACTGCTATGCCGTGCCTCTGGCAGACGAACCTGTGGATTGCGACGGCGTTGTGCTCCAAGACCTGCGGTCCGTATTGCTGACCATGGACTCGAGCATCACGGGCGTGGCAGGCTTGGCGTTTCAGATTGTGCACTGGGACCGCACCCACCAATTCTGCGGCCAATGCGGACAGCCCATGGAGGCGATGCTCGAGGAACGTGCCCGCCAATGCACCCGGTGCGATCTGATGTTCTTCCCAAGGCTGTGCCCGGTGATTATCGTGCGGGTCTGCAGGGGAGAGGAATTGCTACTGGCACGCTCGCCTCATACCCCTCCCGGCATGTACAGCGTACTAGCCGGTTTCGTGGAGCCAGGGGAGACGCTCGAAGAGGCTGTGGCGCGCGAAGTGATGGAGGAAGCCGGAATTTCAATCGGGAACGTTCGCTATTTTGGCAGCCAGCCCTGGCCCTTTCCGCACTCATTGATGATCGGATTCACGGCTGAACATGAAGCCGGGGAGATCCGGATCGATGGAAAGGAAATCGAGAACGCCAACTGGTATTCTGTCGAAAGCCTGCCGAAGTTGCCTCCGCCGATTAGCATTGGCCGAAGGCTAATTGACGATTTCGTGAGACACATCAAAGACCGCGAGCCGTCGAGATTGGGCTAGGGTCATTCTGCGGGTGTGGGCTGATGGGCCTGGTTCAAATGCCCTTCGCGAAAGCGTCATGGAGTGCGGCAGTCCTCTGCCGCTTTCTTGCCCGCGATCGCGAGGCAGCAGACCCACGGAACACACCGAAGAAGGGCTGGGCTGGATTCATAGTTTTGAGTGCTGGGCATGATTGAGCTGAGCTACTGGATACTGCGCAGAAGGAGGCGAAGGTTGCGGTCGGTAGGCGACGTTCACTTTCCGTGTCATTCCGTGTGTTCCGTGGCTGCGGCTTTTGGGGGGTGACGGAGGCTTGCGGTCGCGAGGCAGAGCTCCCGATCTCTTCTCGTTTGGAAGGCTTTGGAGAAGCAACGGCCTCCGGACGCTGTGCCCTTGAGCCTCAATCCAAAACTCTACTGCGTTTCCCAGCGATGCACTCCAGCAAGCGCGCCATCCTGCAAAAGCGGCTGCTCCGGTGGTATGAGGAGAACCGGCGCGATCTCCCTTGGCGAAACGTTGCTGATCCTTATGCCGTCTGGATTTCTGAAGTCATGTTGCAGCAGACTCAGGTTCAGTCGGTCATTCCCTACTATGGGCGGTTTCTGAAGAAGTTCCCCAACATACCGGCGCTGGCGAACGCCGGCACCGATGCGGTATTACGGCTGTGGGCCGGTCTGGGATACTACTCGCGAGCGCGAAATCTCCAGGCAGCAGCCCGGATCATCGTCGAGCGATTCGGAGGAGCGTTCCCTGGCAACTACGCGGACATCCTGGCGTTGCCGGGGATCGGCCGCTACACCGCAGCGGCCATTGCCAGTATCGCTTTCGGCCAAGCCTATGCCGTGGTTGACGGCAATGTCAGTCGCGTTCTGACTCGCCTTTTGGGAATCTCAGGAGAACCAAAGAGCATCGCCGTGCAAAGCCGTCTCTGGGAAGCGGCGCAACGGCTGCTGCCGGCTTCGCGGCCCGGCGATTTCAACCAGGCGGTCATGGAGTTGGGGGCGACCATTTGCACCCCCCGTCAACCAGAATGTTCCAGCTGCCCCTGGACCCGGCACTGCTGGGCTCGGCAACAGGGTCGGCAGGAGTCTCTGCCGGAGAAGGCTCGTGGTGGGCCGGCCCGCAAATCGCACCAGGCGGCGGTTGTCGTGCGTCATCGGGGGAGGTATCTGATTCTGCGCCGGTCGAGCCAGCGCTTATTGAAGGATTTCTGGGAGTTTCCTTCTGTGGAACTGCACAACCGGCAAACCGCCAGCGAAATGGCAGCTCGGCTCGCCAGCGAGGCTTGCGGATTGAAAATCAATTCGGTAGAACCGCTGATGACCGTCAAACATTCCATCACGACCCGTCGAATCGAATTGCAGGTATTTCAAGCGGAGGTGGAGAGAGGTGCCATACTTGAGCCTAACGCACCAGGCCGCCGTTGGGTTGGGTTGAAAGATCTTGGCCGGTACGCCTTTGCCTCTGCTGCGCAGCGAATCCTTGCCGAGCTGAGGAAGTCTTCCGGCGCCGCGTCAAGAACCACCTGATGCTGGAAACTCTCCCGATACAGGTCCAAGGTTCCTTCAAAAGGGTGGTTCGTAGTGCGCCACGCTCGTGGCGCCTTTACAGCTCGGACCATGCATGTGGCTGATTCGAACGGGGGCGCTTGAAGCGGGGCGCCAGCGCTCTCTGGAAGCACTGGCGTGCTTCACGGCAAACGGAAAGCGTGTGGTTCACTGCAATGTCTGGGACTGACGAAGACACAGCCCTCCAACCCGATAGAACTTGACAATTCCAATCTCATGGTCAAAATGAGGGGGCTTTGACGGGTCCGTGTTGTTGAGCTAGACAAGGAACACGGGCGCGACTGAGGCGCCTTTTTCGATCGGACATATCGGTAAGGAGTTCTTGTATGGCTGGAAACCTGGTTGAGCTGACGGATGGCAATTTCGAAGCGGAGGCGTTAAAGGCAGATAAGCCCGTCTTGGTCGATTTCTGGGCTCCGTGGTGTGGTCCGTGCCGCATGGTCGGACCCATTATTGAAGAGTTGGCCGGCAGTTATTCGGGAAGAATCAAAGTCGGCAAGCTGAACACCGACGACAACCCGAACGTGGCCAGCCGCTACGGAATCATGAGCATCCCTACAATCCTGCTGTTTAAGAACGGTGAGATTGTCGACCGGATTGTGGGAGCCGTTCCAAAGAAGGAATTCGAGCGGATGCTGTCTCCCCATGCATGAAGCGATGGCGCAGGCCCTGTTTGAGGTCTGCGCTACTGTTGTGCTTCTCATCTGCAGTGATGAAAACGAAAACGCCTTCGCCTCAGGCGAAACTTCCCGAGCGCCAGCCAGAAAGAAAAGACATCAGCCAATACTGCCCGCAATGTGCCATTGAACTGCAGGGCCATCATTGCAAGCTGCTGTGCCCGCGGTGCGGGTACTACATGTCCTGTTCCGATTTCTATTGACGGAACCTCGCCCGTCCCATCGATCTGAGCCAGCCTCTCCAGTTGCTGGGCCGCCCAGCAGGCGCCAGCCGCTGCTCATCGGGTTCCTGTTGCTTGTTGCCTATCTGTTCTTTTTTCACCAGCTCGACAACCTGGGTCTGGTCGGACCGGACGAGCCTCGCTACGCCAAGGTAGCTCGCGAAATGGCGGAGACTGGGGACTTCGTGACGCCGAGGCTGCATGGAGAACCTTGGTTGGAAAAGCCCATCCTCTATTACTGGATGGCAGCCCTGGCATTCCAGGCTTTCGGCATCTCTGAAGTGACGGCGCGCTTGCCGTCCGCAGCAGCGGCGCTTCTAGGGCTGTTGGCGGTATTCGCGATGGCTCGACACTGGATCTCCAGACGCGGTGGGGCCATCGCAGCGCTGATTCTGGCCTCGTCGCCGATGTATTTCGTTCTGGCGAGGGCAGCCTCGACGGACATGCTGCTCGCTGGCGCGCTGACCCTGGGTCTTGCCTGCATTTACTTTACTTCCTTTGGTGATGGACCGCACGCCTTTGCGCGCAGCGCTTCCGGCAGCCGATCCTCGGTCTGGGTCTGGGGGATCTACATCGCTCTGGCTCTGGCCCTCTTGGCCAAAGGGCCGGTGGCAGTTGTGCTGGCTGGCGGCAGCGTGACTTTTTTCGTGCTGTTGTCTGGACGTACGGACCTGTTGAAGAGGCTGTTGAGGCCTGGATCTCTTTTGGCAGGTGCTGCGGTCGCCGTGCCCTGGTATTGGCTCTGCTATCGCGCCAACGGCTGGCCTTTCGTTCAGGAATTCTTCATCAACCACAACCTGGAGCGATTCACCACCGATCGCCACCAACACGTCCAGCCTGTTTGGTTCTACATTCCCGTGGTCTTGGCTAGTTTCGTACCATGGGTTTTCCAGATCCTATCGCCTGGCTGGCAATGGCTGCGCCAGTTGCGTCGGCAGTCTCAGGAAGATCCGCAGGCCGCGTTGTTTTGGAGCTGGGCTGTTTTCCCGCTGGTCTTCTTTTCGCTGTCGCGCTCGAAGCTGCCAGGTTATGTCCTGCCGGCGTTTCCTGCTCTGGCCATTCTAGCGGCCAAGGAATGGGCCAGCCTGTGGACCGTCAGCTCGTCTGAACACCTTTCGGTCAGCCGTCGTTTGACTCTCTACGCCCAGGCAGCCACGATTCTGGGACTGGGATTCGCGTTGCCCCTCCTTGCGGCTCGGCTCAATGCCGAACTCGCGGGATTCCTTCCCACGGCGCAGCTTCTTCTGGGTGCTGTAGGCGTGGCGGCGATGCTGCTCGTATGGCGCTGGCAACCCGCTCGTCTCTTCGCCGTTTATCTGACAGGTGCCGCGCTCGCAGTGTTGTTGGTGACCCAGGCAATTGCGCCGCGGGTCGATGGGGCCGAATCGTCGCGGCGATTGGCAGAGGTTCTTCGGCAGAACGGATTTGCCGGCCAGCCGGTGTTTGTCTACGGACTCTCGCGGAGGGTCGAGTATGGTCTCAACTTCTATCTCAACACGCGCACCCGTCTGATCTATTCCGAAGGCGATGTGACGTACCCTCAGCAGGGAGAACTGTTTCTGCTGACGGATCTCGCCACGGACGCTGAGTCGGTGTTGCCGCAGGCCCGCACTGTGTCGCAAACCCGGTTTCTTGAGAGAAAGATTACGAAGATGGTTCGAAGGTGAGCTTCAGGGCGGCACAGCGCAAGGCGAACCGCAGAGGTCAGGCTGTCGGTCTCAGCCGTTGGCGCGCAGCGGCAGATGCTTCTTGAAGAACTCGACGATGGCGTTTTCGTAGTTCTTACGGTCCACGTCGTAAAGGATGCTGGTTTTGGAATGCCTCAGGCGGAGCAGTTCTTTCGGTCCCGGAGCGCTGTCGAAGAGATGGAGAGTTTGCAGCTTGAGATCCGGAGCCTCTTCGCTAGTGATGAAGAGCTTGTCGCGGTCTTGGAGTGCAGACAATCCCTGAATCAGGGCCTCCGCATTCGGGGCAGTCTTGGGAAGAGTAATAAGAAAGAACCCAAATCGAGCCAGCTTACTGAAGACGAAAATATCGATGCCTAACAGCTCCGCGGTCTGCAGTTCGATGAATCTAGAGGGACTGTCGAAGGGCATGTCCAACCCAGATTATGCGCCGAACGGGCTTATAGCGACTGAACCGGAACGGAGGGATTGAAAGGAAAGCGGGAGTGCCCTAGGATAGGCGGTTTGCAAAGACGACCTATCCAGACTTGATAGAGCGATCAAGGAAAGGAGCACTCCCGAATGGAGAAGATAGCAAAAGCGCCGAGGTCTGAAAAGGCCGTTGCGAGCGGAAAAGAAAGAACGCGGGGGAAAGCCAATAAAATCGGGGCGGCCACCCGGTACGACTTTGGAGGCGGGGTGCTGACCCCGTACGGCGGCCTGTTACCGCTGGCGGCGTTGTTGGAGAAGCTGGAGTTTGTGCAGCTGCTGTACGAGAAGCTAACGGTCAAGCGGCAGCCGGCGAGTCTGAGTAATGCCCAATTCGTGATGGGGACCGTGTTGATGTTTTACTTAGGTTTTGCGCGAATGCACCATGTGAGATACGTGCGGGACGATGAGATGGTGCAAGAGGTGTTGGGCAGCGCGG
>VFZK01000151.1 GCA_016871215.1 Acidimicrobiia bacterium
GAGGCAACGGGACAGCACATTGTGCAGCTGCGAGCCCTTGCCTTAAGTGACCGCTGGGGACCCGCCATCGAGTTGACACTTCGCCCGCTCCGTAAGGCTGTCCGTGCGTCGTGAGGCTAATGTCCAGGATGAGATCCACACTCAGCGCAACCGTCGTGGACGCATAACTCCTCCTGTTTCGAGGAGTATGCCATATCACAGTACAGTATGTCCCTTTATTTATACGCGACTGTATAGAGGTGCATTCGAGCGGCCTGCACGTCCGCATAGCTGCCATAGTAGCCGAGAACTTCCTCGAAGATACGCACCAGACTTTCCCCGACGAGCTTGTGGCAACGAATCTTTCTCACTCGTTCCGACGAATTCCAGGCCAGGGCCAGCGGATAAGGAGTTGCGAACAGTTTGAGGTGTTCACTGATCCACGCATCAGTGGGCATGCCATCGCTTTTGAACTCATGCTTCCCATAGAAATCGTTCAGCGCTTCAGGGGTGTCTTTCGGCCAATTCATATCGAAACCTCCTTCTCGTTCGGATGAAGACGCGTGTACGATCGGCCCCGCTTCCTGGAACGCGCGGCCAAACACGAGTCACTTTCGACTTTACCTCAAAGCTGGCGGCACGCGCTTCTTGGTGCTTTGCTCGAAGGCGTAAGCGATCTCGATGAGCCGTGGCTCACTGCACGCCATTCCGGTGAAGCTGGCTCCGAAGGGGTCCGGATGGGCGTTGAAGCCTTCGGGAAATGCTGGCGCCGGAGCATTCTCAACCAGACCGAACGGCACCACAATGGTGGGATATCCCGGCTTGGCAGGAATAGAGTAACCATGAGCGCCTGGGAAGAGCAGCGCATCGAGCCGATGCTCTTTCATCACTGCGTCTATGCCGTGAGTTGCGCTGAGCAGCAGATCCTTGGCGCGATCCGCCTGGTAGCGCGCGCGGTCGGCTTCGACGTCCATCTCGTCCGAAATATCCAGCCGTGCCTGGCCGTACTTGATGGCGCCCGCTTTGCGGTTCCTCAAATTCCACTGCCGCAGCTGGCTCAACGTCTTGACGGGCGACGCGGCGCCCAAAGAGGACAGCCACTGGTTGAAGTCTCGCTTCATTCCATACTTCAGAACCACAGAACAATTGTTATCCCGGCCCTTGGCGCCCTCGAACCCGGCGCAGGCTTCCCAGAGGATGGCGTTCCTTTTGGGGTCGCGGGAAACGACGCTCGGCAGGTTTGCCGGATCGACGATGACCGCGCCTTGGCGCTTCAAGACGGCAACGGCTTCTGACATGATCCTCGCTTCCTGACGACTCAGCCCCCCGCGCGGCGCGGACTGGCCGGGCAAAACGACTGGGTCATAGAAATAGGCTCTAGGAATGCCGATCCGTGCGCCTCTCAAACCTTCTTTCCTGAGAAAGCGCGTGTAGTCCCGACCGGGAGGTGGCGTGCAGGCGCCTGTTGCGGGATCGTTGGGATCTGGCGAGCCGCTTTCCATCGCTCCCAGCAGGATGGCAGCATCTGTCACAGTGCGGGCCACTGGCCCCGGGGAGTCCTGGTCCGCCGTAATCGGAATCACTCCGTAGCGGCTCACCCGTCCGACGGTGGGCTTTATTCCCACCAGCATGTTCTGGTTTGCCGGACTGATGATGGAACCGGAAGTCTCGGTGCCCACGTTGGCGGCCCAAAAACTTGACGCAGTGCCGATGCCCGAGCTTGAGCCTCCAACATCGAGCGCCGGGCGCCCATCGGCAAACCCAAGACGTGGGTCGGGCCTCGGATCGTACGGATTCATACCGTACCCTGTCAGCCCGTTGTAGTTGCCCGGCATGCCACTGGCCACCCAGTTGGCAAGTTCTGTCATCCCTGTCTTGGCAATGATGATGGCGCCTGCCGCTCTCAGGTTTCGGGTGAGCGTTGCCTCGTAAGGAGGTTCGAGTCTCTCGAAGACCAGAGCGCCGCCGGTGGTGCGCATGCCTGCCGCGTGAATGTTGTCTTTGAGGGCGATCGGGATGCCGTGCAGCGGACCCCGGATTCGGCCTTGAGCCCTTTCGCGGTCGCGTTCGCCGGCTTCCTCCAGCGCCCGCGGATTCAGGCAGATCGCCGCGTTCAGGCGGTCTTCATACCTGGCAATGCGCGCCAGGTACTGCTGAACGATTCCTCTCGACGTAAACCGGCCTTCCTCCATGGCCGCGCGAAGCTGGGGAATCGTCGCCTCAACAACACTCAAAGCCTTTGGGGCAGCCGAGCGGGTCGGCGGGCGCTGCCCCATGAGCAGGCGCGCTGCTGCCACGATGACAAGAATGGTTGCGACTCTGCGCTGCAAAGGTGTGTTCCTTCAGCGATAACCGGCACTGGTTGCGGGAGTGCCGGGAAGGGCGAGGCGTTACTCGGATCGACCGCTCGATTGAGCGGCTCAGGTGGGGCCGCGCCTATCCGGCCACAGCCGGGAGCTCTGAAAATTTGTAGCGGCGCTCTGTGAGCGCCGACCCTGCTGTTAAGGGGAAATGAGATCGGCGGTCGCAGACCGCCGCTACAGCTCTTGTTCACTGCTTCCCGGTCTCGCATACCAGAAGCTGCGCCTGCAGGCCGGCCAGGCACTCCACAGCCGCGGCGGCAGGTCGTGACGGGCGCTCCAACAGCACCCGTGGCCCGCTTGACTTCACGCAGTGTGAGAATCCGGTCCGCCATGCTTGGAGGGTTGCAACTCCTTGGAAGTCCAGACGACCGGCAGGCGAAGGGTGAAAGTGGTCCCTCGCCCCGGCTCGCTTTCGACCTGGATCGACCCACGGTGGTTTTCAACGATGCGGTAAGCGATCGACAGCCCCAGCCCAGTGCCCACACCAACTCCCTTGGTCGTGAATCCTGGATCGAAGATGCGATCTAGATGTTCCGGCCGGATCCCAACGCCTGTGTCGGCGATGCGGATCACGACATTGGCCGATTCCTGGCACGTCGTTATCGTTATAGTTCCCTCACCGTCGATCGCTTGCACTGCGTTCGTCAACACATTGACGAATACCTGGTTGATCTGGCCCGCGTGACACAGAACCTTGGGCAAATCGCCGTAGTCCCGAATCACCTGAATCCTGTCCTTGAAGAAGTACGCCATCAGCGTCAGCGTGCTCTCGATCCCCACATGCAAGTCCACAGACTCCCACTCGGGCTGGTCTAGCCGAGCGAAGCTCGTCAGCGATTGGACGATTTTCGCGACGCGCTCAGCGGCTTGCAGAGTCTTCGATTCATCTCATCGAGGATGTTCAGCGACTCCTCAAGGCGAGACGGTGGTTCCAGCTTGCCGGCCACCGCCGGGTCGTTCAGCATAGCTCGAATCTTACGCGCCACCCGGCGTTCCACGTCGGCATTGGAATGAATCACTCCCATCGGTGTGTTCAGTTCATGCGCAATGCCTGCTGCCAGCGTGCCCAGCGAAACCATCGTATTGGACCGCACCAGTTGTGCCTGGGTCTCCCGCAAGTCCCGATTGGCCCGCTCCAGTTCCTGCGTTCGGGAGCAGACACGCTCTTCGAGCGTTTCGTTCAGGAGAGTCAAGCGTTCGTGCGCTTGGGCTAGTTCTTTGCGCTGTTCCTCCCCGGCGCAGTACAACAAGGCATTTTGAATGGCTGCCGCCGCTTGGGTAGCAACGATCGCCACTAGTGTTTCATCGTGCTGGCTGAACGACTCCGGGTCACGGCTCTCCACGGAGAAGACTCCAATCAACCGGTCCTTGACGACCAAGGGTATTGCGATTTGGCTATTGGCGTCTGGCAAGCCAGGTACCTTCACAACTTCGCCAAGTTCCGTGGCGCGTCCCGCTTCTTGCATTTCGTTGCGGATACGCTCGAAGTAGCCTTGAGCGGCACGCAGATGATTCACCCTCAGCAGACGACGCCGCTTGGCAACCGTGCCGATGACACCGACGCCCATCGGAACGGTGCCCCCGAGCGGCTGATCCGAATAGCCACGACTTGCTACAACCCGAAGTGTGTTTGAATCTTCAAGGACCAGAATGATCGAATGGCGAAAACCGAAGCATTCGTCCATGGTTCGCAACACGACGCGGTAGATCGTTTCCAGATCGAGCGTCGCATTGATCTCCTGGCCGATCCGGCCTAGGACCTCGACTTCGGCTGATCTTCGCGCGAGCTGCTCTGCCAGATTGCGGCCGGCTTCGTCCGACGCCATGTTTCTACTCGATGGAATCTTCGTTGCTAAGCAATCTGTACGATTTCACGCGATAAACGTCTGCGGCACGCAGTTTGAAGATGCCAGACATTCCCGAGACTGATGCGATAGCCTCGATGCGCATGTCCATCTCTTCGAAGATCGGGCCTTGCGTTTCGGAATGATCGTACTGAACGCCTAGAATCCACTGGGCACTGCCTGCCAGATCATTCAGCGCAACGCAGGCGTGAGGATTCTCCCGGACGTTGCGCGTCGTCTTGTTGAAGAATTGAAAGGACAAGGCAATGTGTGACTCGTCGATGTAGCGCGCGTGTGAAACGATCGTTGCGTTCGGAACCCCATCTGCCGAGCACGTCACCACCACGGCTGGAACCCCGTTGTCCATCACCGCTCTGATTTCTTGAGGGAGCAAGGCGCCACGGATCATGGTTCCTCCGAGGGGAATATTCGCCGGCCGGCAACGGGACCGGGTGTCTGGACAAAAACTTCCCTGACCGCAAACCTCACGATAACGTCCGGTCTTCGAATGAAAGAGCGGCCTACCGGTTCCGGATATCCAACAAACAGGCTCAACGCTTTAGCGAATTTCTGGCTTGCACGGTGGTGAGCCGCGAGATCTGCATCCGTCAGGTCCGCGGAGCCCACATACATTCCCTTGAATTGATAAGTCTCGTGGGTGCCAATCTGTTCCACGGTGAGGCAAAACTGGCCGTTGTCTTCGAGCGAGCCGAATAGACCATCGAGGTAGGCTCGATTGATCAAGCACCGAATGGTTTGTCGGTCGGGCTCCACAAGCCATCCCGATACGTAATGAACATGAGGCACGAGGTTCGCGTCGCGAGTCCCCGCCACGGCGAAAGAGCCTCGTCCCTCTAAAAAATCCAACAGCGCTCCCGGAATCATCTTCCGTCCTCGCAAATCAAGTTAGTTGTTCTCCTGCCTCGACCCTCTCTAGCGTTTGATCGCGCTGCACAATCCTGGCTATGGCTGCACAGAACTCTCTCTCATCTTCTGTTCCTGTCGACCGACTGGATCGAGACCATTTCCTTAATAATCGCTTCATAGATCCGCCGGGCCGCTTCTGTGCTCAACGGGGCAACGCTGTTGGCCATGGCGTTGTGCAACACTTCCTTCTGCCTCTCGTTGGCCGACGCTGGCGAGATGTTTTCCCGCGCTCTAATGCGGCCGATGTCGAGGGCGATAGAGGCTCTCCTGTTAAGCAACGAGACAATCTGTTTGTCAAGCACGTCGATCTGCTTTCGGTAGCGAGCCAGTACCTGTTCGGCGGGTTCATCACCCAGAGCAATGGCCTCTCCACCCGCTAGCACAGCGCTTCCGAGAGCCAACAGCCCCACCCACAGAAATCGTTTCATCGAGATCGTTTCTCCTTGATCGTGTACCTGCCCTCCCAGGCGGGCCGCCGAGCAACCGTATCAGTCCCCAGCCACCTGCAATCGAATGAGCCGTGCGCGTCAACCTAACACCGACCAGGCTGGAGGTCCAGCGTCGAAGCAACGCCGTGCCTGCTCAATTCTTGGGCAGCTCCGGCCACACGCCATCCACGATCGGACGCAACATCAACTTCTCAGGGTCGATCACGACATGCCGAATCCTTTGACGCTTCCAGGTATAGGTTATGTGAACCAACCGATCAGACGTCTGGATCACAGCTGGATAGGAAAACTCCTTGCCAGCCTCGTTTTCGAGCACCAGCGCAGCCTGCCAAGCTTTGCCATCGGTCGAGAGGGCCACGTTCAGCACCTCACGCCCCACCTTCCAGTTTCCCTTCGTCCGGCGCGTATGGTTGTAAACGAGTAGATGCCTGCCATCGGCCAGCGTCACAGCGTCCACGCCTGAGTTCGGATTGGGCAGATCGAGCAGGCTCATTGTTCCCCAAGTGTTCCCTCCGTCGTTCGACTCGACCGTGAACACCCGATCCTGCTGCGTTCGTCCGATCGCCTGCAACCGGTTGCGCGAGTGCCGGAGGATCGTGGGCTGAATCGCACCAATCTGGCTCGCGCTCACCGGGCCGATGCGGCGCCAGGTTCGGCCGAGATCGGACGTGCGTTCGAAATGGATTCTCCATCCGTCATCTTCCGTGCTCGACGGACACAACAAGCCACCGTTTCCATCGAGTTGGACAGGCTTGTTCTTGATAGGCCCGAGAATGCCTTCCGGCAAACGTTGGGGTGCGGACCAGTTCTTGCCTCCATCTCGCGACGTCATGAGCATTCCCCACCACTTCTCGGGGTTGGGTCCCACCTTGTAAAACAGCATCAACGGGCCAACGGCCGGTTTGAAAAGGACCGGGTTCCAGGTCGGGTAGCGCGTGCCATCGGGCTGCAGGCCGTTTGCAACTTCAGCAGGCGGGCCCCAGCGTCCGACTTCGAACCGCGACAACCAGATGCCGACATCGGGATGCTTTTCATGCGTTCCGCCGAACCAGGCAGCGACGAGGCCAGCCTGGGTTTCGACAATCGTTGAAGCATGGCATGAGGGTGTCGGGGCAGTCTCGAAGATGAACTCAGACTTCAGCACAGCCTCGCTGCCGGCAGCAACGGCCGAGGCGAGGAAAAACACCGACCGGGCGAAACCAAGCGCGCACGCAACCATTGTCATCATGTTCGTCGACCCGCTCTGTTTGGATTCAAGCAAACTGCCGACGCTATGACGGTTGGCGGCAGGAACGGCCAATCCGCGAGGTCGCTTCTGCGACTGGCTCGGGGTCAAACCCGTGGCCGCGTCCAGGATCACTGGCAATAGGTATGATGGTTTCGTGGCACGCGAATCTCACCTGCTTCGCCCATGAAATTGCTACGCGAAGGCGCGCCGCTCGTACTATGCTAGAGCCGTTCGAATCAGAATGTCGTGAAGCGCAGAGGCCTCCAGCTCGTTTGGAGCACGGGTAGCGAACGGCTGGCCGCTCGATCCGCCAGGAAGCCTTGTGGGCGGGCGAAGCCACTTTCAGGAGCCGAAGCTCGAAGATGGATTTCCCGGCCCGGCCCTTCACCACGAAGATCGCGTGTCGTCGCCAGCGCGCGCCGCTGATT
This sequence comes from Acidimicrobiia bacterium, assembly GCA_016871215.1. Taxonomy (GTDB): domain Bacteria; phylum Acidobacteriota; class Terriglobia; order Versatilivoradales; family Versatilivoraceae; genus VFZK01. The sequence continues at coordinate 7,219 of VFZK01000151.1, forward strand.
CTGCCAGCGCGGAGATCATGACACAATGCCCAGCGTGACGAGAATACTCAGAATTGTCCGGCCCCAGCTCGTCTGGTGCTTGGCGCTGCTGCCCTTGCTCGTGTCGGCCGAGAACTGGACCGAATTCCGCGGACCCACGGGCCAGGGCCATTCCCGCGAGTTTGGTTTGCCCGTCGTTTGGAGCGAGACCGAGAACGTCGCTTGGAAAGTTCCCATTCCCGGCCGGGGTTGGTCGTCGCCTGTACTGGCGGGCGAGCAAATCTGGCTAACGACGGCTCTGGACAACGGCCGTTCCCTGCGTGCCCTTTGCCTGGACCGCGAGACTGGCTGGCTCGTGCACGACGTCGAGGTGTTTCAGCTGCCTGATCCGGGACCGGTCCATCAGAAGAACAGCCACGCTTCGCCTACACCCGTTCTCGATGGAGACCGCATCTACCTGCACTTCGGCGCCCACGGCACAGCCTGCCTCACGCGATCCGGAAAGGTTGTGTGGAAGACACAGGACCTCAAGTATTACCACCGCCACGGACCCGGTGGCTCGCCAGTCGTGTACGGCGATCTGCTGATTCTCAGCTGCGACGGCTACGACATCCAATTCGTCGTCGCGCTCGACAAGCACACGGGCAAGGTTCGCTGGAAGAGCCCTCGCCGGGGCTACCAGGCATACACGACGCCCTTGACGATTCAAGTGCAAGGCAAAGACCAGCTTGTCAGTCCCGGAGCGCACCGGGCCGTGGCCTACGAACCACTGACGGGAAAGGAAATCTGGTCAGTCCGTTACGGCGAGGGTTTCTCGAATGTTCCGCGGCCAGTCTATGGCCATGGGTTAGTGTTCATTTGTTCCGGATTCGACCAGGCTGTGCTGCTGGCCGTGCGTCCTGACGGGCAGGGTGATGTGACTGACTCGCACGTGGCTTGGAGCCTGAAGCGCGCTGTACCACTCACGCCGTCGCCGCTGCTGGTGGGAGACGAACTCTACCTGGTGAGCGACATCGGCATTGCCACTTGTCTGGACGCGAAGACTGGCAAGGCTCATTGGCAGCAACGCCTAGGTGGCAATCACTCCGCGTCGCCGACTCTAGCAGATGGACGGATCTACTTCCTGAGCGAGGAAGGTGAGTCGGTCGTGATCGAGCCGGGCAAGGAATTCAAGAAGCTTGCCACCAACCATCTGGATGGGCAGACACTGGCTTCGATGGCGGTTTCTGGCAAAGCGATCTATGTTCGCAGCGCGAGCCATCTGTATCGCTTGCAGCAGCAAGCTCAGCGTGCCTCGACTGGCGTTCTTAACCGCTAGCGCGTTTGCATCCGTGAACCACGGTTCGACCGCGGGTGGCGCGAAGATCTGATCCTCTTCCAACGGCCGATCGGCTTGGGAGGAATCGGGCTATTGCCGATTTGCGAGCGGGTGGCAGCGAGCTCTGGACCTACCCGAGGACACTGTTGACGCTCTGACAAGGAAGAATTGCCATGCTCCGTTTCCTCTCGAAGCTTTTGGGTGCGCGGACGATTGAAGCAGAGACGCTGGGTATCTTGAATCTCTGTGGAGACGGCGCTGCCGGTTGGGCCGCGGCAGACAAGGCCGCCTTGGCACAGCTGTTTCAGAACGTAAAAGAGAGTGAGCAGCAACCGCCTGGCTGCAATCTGCTGCTGCTCTACTGCACAATCGACAATGATGGAAGCATCGTTGGCTCTCGCCTCGGCCTCAGGGAAATCATTCGCGACTCTGGCGCACCCGTCGTGGTGGTCGCGTCCCCGAATAGCGGTGAAAGTTACAAAGCAGGGGCCAAAGAACGGCCCTATGGGCAGGCCAACCTCGTGATGACGATCGACCGAAAGGGAGAGGCGTTCGGACAGTTTTTCCAGAAGCTCTTCGGGGAGATGAAGCGAGGAAGATCCATGCCCGCCGCCTGGGTCAAGCTGGCGCCACAGGGGCCCCACCCGGCGCAGGCAGGCGTCCCAGACACCGTGTTTTTTTGCGAGTTGGGTCCTCTGGTGTTTCGCTGAGCCGGCCGGACGCCAGGCTCAGAAGAGACGCGTGCTTGTGATAGAGTCAGGGCCTGTGCGGCTTCGTTTTGCTAGACCCGGAGCCGATTCCTCGCGGGACAGACAGCCTGTGCCGTTCGCTCCGTTTGCACGGTCCCCAGGGCGCGGAGCGCACGTGCTGTCAGGCAACGGAACAAACCGATGCTCCGGTTGCGACACTCGCACTCGGATGTCGGCCAGCTGAATGGTTCTCTCCTATGAAACAGCGGGCGGCGATTCGACGAACCCTGCAAATCGTTGTGATGAGTTTCGCAGGACTGGTATGCATTGTTGGATTGCTGCCGGCCCTGTTCGGCCAATGGCCCGTAGGAGTCGTCTACGCCATGATGGGCGGGGTCGTCGCAGTGCTGACAAAGACCATTGCCGACCGTCATCGCACCCAACGCGAGCTGCTGAATCTGAACGAGGAGCTGGAACGCCGCGTCGAAGAACGGACGGCGCAGCTGGCGGCAGCAAACAAGGAACTTGAGGCGTTCAGCTACTCCGTAGCACACGACCTTCGGGGTCCGCTGCAGCAGTTGAGCGGATTTGTCGAGCTCTTGCAGAAACGCGAGGCGGACTTCTTGCATGAAGATGGCGTCAGGTATCTGGAACATATCAATCGATTCCGCTGCAAAACCCCACCCAACGTGGTTTTACGAGAACTGTGGAAAACTTTTTCGCGCACATTTGGCCTACAATGCATCTTCTTGAGGTGGGGAGACATTTCTGATCCCCACCGGAATCTGGATTTTTCAGAAGCGGGGGGTTTTGCAGCAGAATCATCAATCGATCTGTTTGGGACATGAGCCATCTCATCGACGACCTGCTGGACTTCTCGCGAGCGGAACGCGTGGATTTGCAGAAAGGCAGCGTCGCCCTGGAAGAACTTGTCCATGAAGTCCGGCAGGGCTTGCGGCACTTGACCAACGGCAGGGAAATCGTCTGGACCGTTGGCCCGCTGCCACAAGTCCATGCAGACCGCGCGATTCTGCGGGTTGCGATCGTCAACCTGCTGTCGAACGCGATTAAGTTCAGCCGCGGCCGCACTCCAGCACAGATTGAGGTTCAGGGAATCACCCGGAACAACGAAGTCGTCGTGTCCGTTCGGGACAACGGAGTTGGATTCGATATGCAACAGGCCGGCAAGCTCTTCGGCGTGTTCGAGCGGTTGCACGCCAAGAACGAGTTCGAAGGCAACGGCATCGGACTCGCCAGCGTCCAGCGAATTATCCAGCGGCACGGTGGGCGCACCTGGGCTGAGAGCTCCATCGGCAATGGCGCCACTTTTTGGTTCTCCCTTCCGGCAAATCCGGACAGCGCTGACCGGGAACACGGCCCGGATCTTCTTGATCGGCAAGACTGGCGAGCGACTGCCTTGCAGACCGGTAGCGACCGCCTCTGATAGCTTTCTTGCAACGACGGATGTCTTCATGTGACCGTGCGTTCGCCGACTCGGCGACGCAGGGTTGACATGTCTCGAGGCGCCTCGCTGCGAAACCGAGAAAGATCTCGAGATCGACCCCGGTCAAAGTGCGAAGCTCCTGCACGCCGCTCGGAGCAAGGATCAGCTGGTCGAGCTCAGCGGCAAGCTCGCCCGCCGATTTTTGTCCCCAACTTCCCTGCCGCGCCTTGTCCGGAGGCGAGAACAGGAATTCGGCCTATGTGTGGACTCCCATGTCACTATGGGGAGCTGGCGAGGACCAGGGCGAACGCATCTAAAGAGGGCTGAACAAATCTGCATCCATATGCTATGACGACAAGGGGAAATAGCTCAAATGCGATCTCCGGAGCCCTTGTTCATGTCCCCACTCAAGCCCACCGCCAGCAGTTCTGGCAATCTCATGGGAGGGTTGCTCGACCAGCTGAAGCAAGTTAAGGATCCCCGCGTCGATCCTACCAAGCGCCATCTGCTGTCCGATATTCTGGCCATCGCCATCTGTGCGGTGATTTGCGGAGCCGATGAATGGACCGAAATGGAAGCCTTTGGGAAAGCCAAACAGCCTTGGTT
>VFZK01000152.1 GCA_016871215.1 Acidimicrobiia bacterium
TGGTGTCATTGATCGATGATGCTCGCTCGACCCAGGCGGCGGGCAGTCTTTTCCCAGGGTGCTGCTCGCGACGACATCCGAACGGTTGGTGTCGCTGACGCTCGACCACCGGTTAATGGCTAGTCTAGCAAACCTCGGGCTTGCCTTTGGCAGGGGCTTCCAGCCCGTGCAGCGAAGCACGCAGAGCTTCACAATGGCCGCACTGCGTGCGGCACTACGAGCGGATAGCCGGCTTCGAAATGTAGCTTCACTGCGCCTGGCCGCACGGGCGTGCGGAACTACAAGCAAACTGGATTCCCGCGTTCGCGGGAATGACGATGCGGTTGCGGCCTGGGCGGGAGCCTCAAGGGCAAGCCCTTGGTGTCTAGCGTAGCTCCGATTCCCATCGCCGCAGCCGGGTAGCCGACTCGTGCGCAATCTTTTCGGGCCCCGCCTTGAAATCGAACACTTCCAAAGAGACCCAGCCTTCGTAAGCAACGTCTTTCAACGCTTGCAGCACCTTTTTGAAGTCGTAGTTTCCGGTGCCAGGATGGCGTCCATCCATTTCGTTCAGGTGAACGTGCTTGATCACCTTGCGATGCTTGCGGATCAGCCCGTCGTGCGGTTCCTGTTCTGCGGCCGTATTGTGGCTGTCGAACATCGTCTGGATATACGGACTGCCGATCTGGCCGACGAGATCCGCGGCCTCGCCCAACGTATTGACCACGTCGGAAAATGCCGGAGCAAGCGGTTCGATCAGGATCGTGACCCGGCGTTGGCTGGCGAGCGGCACCAGGCCGGCCAAACCATCGGCGAATCGCTTCAACGCTTCTGCCGCCGTGCTACCGGCTGTCGTGGCTCGCTGCTTTCCCGATCCGAAAACCATCACGCCGCGGTCACCCAAGTCAGCACACAAGTCGAGCAATCCGCGCAGGTGCTGCCAGGTTCGCGACCGGACGGTTACATCCGGCGTGGTGGCGTGAAGTCCTGGCGGCCCGGCGAGCAACGCGTGCAGCCCGGCAAACTTCAGGCCTTCCGACGCCATTGCGCGGCGCAGCTCAGCGCGGCGCCGGGCAGAAAGCTTCACTGGATCGTCACCGAGCGTCATCGGAGCGATCTCGATCCCCTGGTAACCGGCGCGCTGGGCGCCCTGGCACATTCGTTCAAACGGCCAGTTCACAAAAGTCTCGTTACAGATGGCCAGCCGAAAGCGGTGAGAAGCGGACCACAGGCGCTCTGAGAGAGCGAGGCTGGAACCTGCCAACAACCATGCTCTGCGGGTCAGTATCATAGCCGAAACAGTCTCTTGGCATTCGCCGAAAAGATTTTCTCTTCAGCCTCCGCTGTCAGGTTCAAACTCTCGACGTTACCGGCAATGAGCGCGGGATTCACCCAGGGATGATCGCTGGCAAACAACAAACGATCGGGCCCGACAAAGTCATAACCGTATCGGACTGCCATCGCCAGCGGCGAAACGGTGTCCAAGTAGATGTGCCGCAGATACTCGCTGGGCGGTTTCTTGATCTTGATCTGGTCCGCGCCACGTTTCAGGATCATGGTTTGATGATCGACTCGGCCGATGAGATAGGGCAGCGCGCCACCCACATGGGGACAGACGAGCTTGAGCTGGGGGTATTGGTCCAAGATCCCGGCCAGGATAATGCGGTTCAACGCGATAGTCGTGTCAAACATCAACCCAAGACCAGCCGCCATGTTATAGCCTTTCGTCGCCTCATAGGTTGTCGGGAAGGCCGGATGCAGCAGCACAGGGAGACCCAAAGCTTCGGCACGTTCAAACAGCGGACGAAATTCAGGCAGATCGGGAAACTTTCCCGCAAGATTCGAATACAGCAGGATGCCCTTCATGCCCAGCCGGTTGGCACATCGGTCGAGTTCCAGCAGCGCTGCCTCCATATCCTGCAGCGGCAGGACCATCAGACCGAAAAAGCGCGACGGATGCTGACGCGCTACCTCGGCAACGAAGTCGTTCGCGATTCTGGCAACGGCAGCTCCTTCTTTGCCAAAGAGCTCGGGACCGGGATCGTTGATGCTGAGCGCCGTCATCTGAATTCCGCTGAGGTCCATGTCCACAATTTTGGCGGCCACGTCGAGATGCTTGGGCAACACCCGTCGCACCCAGTCGCCGACGACCACGTAGAGATCGTCTCCTTGGCGATAAGCACGCGGCGATTCCTGGCGTTTTTCCATCAGCGACAGCAGCTCCGGTGCGAACAGGTGGCTTTGGCAGTCAATGCGAGAGCCTTTCCTGGCACTCGGCTTTTGGCCGGACTTGGGGGTTGTTGCAGAGAAGGCTGCCAGCATGGATCCGCCAGCGGAAAGAAACTGCCGGCGATTCGGCCCTCGGTTCTTCTTCATGCCACTCTCCAAGTCAAGGAGTCCAGCCCGGAAGCCCCCCGGCGGTCGGGATGCAGGCTGCGTCGCTTCGATCCCAGCATTCTACAAGATCTCGCCCCGATTCGAAGCGGGCATTTCGGAGGCTCGTGACGTCGCGTCGTGTCGTGGTCTTGGCATTGCCCTGGCCAGCGGAGTCGGAGCATCAAACAAAGCAAAATTGGACTTGACGAATCCTCGTCCGTTATCAAGACTCTCCATTCCAAAAGTCCTGACGGAGACCGCACAGCTCGATGGCTGGCTCCTCAGGCTGGCGATTGGCGGCCATTGGCAACACCGTTACAGACAACTCATTAAGGACAACCCATGAACTGTTACGAGAAGGTCAGAGACAAGTTGAGTCGATCGGAATTGGTCATCGGAGCCGGTGTCTCTCTGAAGGATGGGATGATCAGCGAGATCTTCGCCAATGCAGGGTTCGATTTTCTTTGGATCGATATGGAGCACTCCAGCTTGACGCTGGAAGCCTGTGACGCGCACGTGAGCGCTCTGCGAGGAACCGATACAGCCGCGTGGATTCGCGTCCCATCTTCGGATCCCATGGCGATCAAACCGATTCTGGACTTGAACCCGGCCGGCGTGATCGTTCCTCAAATCGGCAGCGTTGCCGATGCTCGACGAGCCGTAGCGGCATGCCGCTATCCACCCCACGGCATTCGCGGTTTTGGGCCGCGCCGGGGCATCCGCTATGGTCTGCTCGATACCGAAACTTATCTGGAGCGGTCGCGGGAAGAGCCTCTCGTCATCCTGCAGATCGAACACATCAATGCGGTCAACGAGATCGAAGCCATTCTCGACACGCCTGGAATCGGCAGCCTCTGCTTCGGACCTAATGACCTGTCGGGATCCATGGGATTGATGGGGCAGACGACTCATCCTCGGGTGCTCGAAGCGGTCGACCATGTCATTGCAGCTTGCCGCCGCAGAAAAGTTTATTGCGGCACCTCGATCGGCTATTCGCCCGATCTCGTGAGACGCTGGATTGCCAGAGGCATTCACTGGATTCAAACTAGCTCAGACTGGTCGATTCTCCAGGATACGGCTTGCTCGGTCGCCAGGGACCTGCGCAGCCTCAAGCCTATCCTCTGAGGATTAAGGAAACGATTTCGGCTGTAACCGAGGTCGGCGACCCCGGCCACGGGCCGGAAGCCCGTGCAGCGCTTCAAATGGCCGCACCGGCGTGCGGCACCTGGAGATTGGACATTTGAATGTGGGCGCCGGCCTCCGGACGGCGACCAGAACCCGACCAGCGTGGAGGTTGGCCGGTTCCAAGAGCAGAGACCAATAGCGATGCATCTCCTGGTCAACCTCGTACTTTGAAAAATGTCCAAACTACAGATGGCCGCACTGGCGTGTGGCACTACAAGCACATGCGCGTTCCTCGCCGCACGGGCTTCCAGCCCGTGTTGGAGCAGGGAAGTGCTTCCCAAAACATGTCGTATCGCCCCGCTTGTAGTGAAGCACAGAAGTGCTTTCAAAACGTGTGCTGGAGCGCACGCCGCCTAGTACAATCCCATTAACGTTGATTTCGAGCGAACCCAAAAACTATGGCACACTCTGCAAGCAACTCCACGCCCCAAAAACCCTTTGGTCTCTGGTTCGAGCGAACGCTTCCCGTGGCTTTCGAAACTTTCCTAGAGGGCGCCGCCCGAAGTGTCGGTTCTGCCGCTGCGACTCCAGCAGACCCGCTGGCAACCATTGCTGAAGCCGAAGGGATCATCGCCTCCGCCAAGATCCGTTACGATGGCCGCCTCATGGACCGGGCGCCAAAGCTCCGCGTTATCTCCAGGACAGGCATCGGATACGACAATGTTGTGGTCAGCGACGCCACCGAACGCGGCATCGCGGTGTGCTACGCCCCCGATGCGCCGAGCGTTTCCACCGCCGAGCACGCTGTCACGCTCCTGTTGGCGGCGGCCAAGCAGATCAAGAAAGCCCAGAACCTGGCGCTGCGCGGGGAGAAGATCGATTCCTTCATTCAGCACGGTGGCCTTGAACTCAATGGACGAAACCTGGGGCTCCTCGGCCTGGGGCGCATCGGAAGCCGGGTTGCCAAAGTGGCGCTGGCGCTTGGAATGAACGTGGCTGCGCACGACCCGTATGTTGCCGCGTCAGGCAACGGCCCGGACGGCGTGCGACTGGAGCCCTCCTTGGATGCCTTGCTGGCCTCGGCCGACGTCGTCTCGATCCACATCCCTCTGAGCAATGAAACACATCGCTTGATGAATGCGGAACGCCTGGCGCAGATGAAACGCGGCGCGATCCTCATCAATACCGCTCGTGGCCCGATCGTCGATGAACAAGCCCTTCTGGCAGCCTTGGAGTCGGGCCATCTGGCCGGCGCTGGACTCGACGTCTTTGAAGTCGAACCGCCACCGCCGGATCATCCGCTGCTGGTGCGTGACGATGTGTTCTGCACACCGCACACCGCGGGAGCCACGCCCGCCTGCCAGGAACGTCTCTGGCGGGGCGCGATCATGCAAGCGCTGCAGGTGCTAAAGGGCGAAAAGCCGCCACACCTGCTCAATCCCCAGATCTGGCCTCAACGTTGAACTCTTTCCAGCCGGCTGCTGGAAGGCGTGCCAGACGATTGGCCCGGGTCGGAACGGGACTTGAAAGCGCTGGGAAGAAATCCGGCGCCTGCCTCGGTGCGCCCGAAGCAGCCATTGTGTGTCGTGCACCAGCAACACTCGCTACCCAGAGCGACCCATGCAACTGCTATTCGATGTGCCGGTCGTAAGCTCCCAAATCCGGATCCTGTCCTCGGTGGAAACTCTTGCCCATTAGGTACTTCACTTCGAGTTCCACGTCGCGGAGCGAGGCTTTTGGCGTTACATCAGGATCCCGCTCGATCAGGCGCACCTCGACGACATTGTCTCCGATTTTCGGCCAGCAAGACGGAGGCAGCCGATAGATGAACCAGTAGCTGCTGCCAGTGAGGCAACGAGGCGCCGTCATCCGAAACATCTCATTGATCCGCCGCAGGGAGGAAGCGGGCAGCCTTTGCCCGTTCAGGAAGAACTCGATCCGATCCAGTTCCGTGGTATTAGCCACCCGCAGGCGCAACAACACTTCATGCAAGCGTCCTGCTTGATGCCAGCGCGCCAGATCGTCGCTGATTGGGAGTTCTACCCGAACTGCTTCGTGAAGGCGCAACTCCTCGGGAAGCCGTGCGCCCGGCAGGCCTTGCGGATTGCGGCAGGTGATGGTTGGAACATAATAGATTTTGTCTTTGGCCGCCATCACGTCAGGATAAGGCAGCTCGCGAAGACTTTCATAAAAACTAGCCTGATAAGGCCAGTTCGCCTGCCATTGAGCCAGACACAGGCCTTGAACCCCTTGAGCCCAGTAGTTGCAGGCGGCCGCCCGGATCACCGGCGTGACGGACTCGCCGAGCCGGTCCGAACCGACCGTGCTGCCGATCACAGCGTGCACGCGGCACTGTGAGCCTTTGGCAGCCGCCACCAAGGGCCGGAAATCGGCCGTCTGATCCGCGTGATCGCGATAGGGAGGTTCGCCGATCAAGGCATCCACAAGGCCTTGGCGAATCCATTCTCGAATGTCGAGACCGGCGTCATAACAGCGCCCAATATCTCCGTCGATCCGAATCACAAACTCGCGCTCCCGGCCGCTTGCCTTCACCGCCCGCGAAATCTTCGCGATCCATTCCGTCATGATGTTGCGCCCAGACTCGATTTCGTCCGGCCTGAAATAGTAAGCGTGCGTGAGTTGCAGCTCGAATCCGTCTATCGGATAGCGCGCCAGCACTTCATCGATCAGCCGGAATCGCTCATCGCGCACCTCGGCGTGTTTGAAATCGAAGACCGTTGAACCTGGAAAGTTTGGATCCAATCCTCCGCCGGCGCCGATTTCCAAACGCCGATTGTCGAAACTGAAATCCGAGCGCCGCATGCTTCCTTCTCGACCTCCTGGGCCGGCGCCGGTCTGCACGATCAAAGACGGATACAGAAGCATGCCTTTGGCATGGGCGCGGTCGCACAGCACGCGCAACGGGTCGTATCCTGCGTCGATCAGCATGCGGGCGTTTTGGTGGGCTCGCCGCCATACCGCCATTGGCCACCGTTTGACATTGTGTCCCCAGAGTTCTCCGACTCGGGTGTCATACAACATCACTCCCGACCCGATTTCGAATACAAGGGCTTCCACGGGAGTTCCCGCCAGCTCGTCGACCGGCGACTCGTATTCCTCCTTCGACATGGGTGGTTCGTACATGTAGACGAGCGGGTGGCGTCCATCGTGGTAGAACAGGATGGCAGGCTTCTTCTTTCGCGGCGTCGTGCCGGGGTCGGGAGTGCCTCCACCGATTGTGTTCGCCGACAGCGACAGGTTCGCGGCCGTTCCTGCGGCCAAAGCGCACTCTGCGAGAAATGTTCGTCTCTTCATTGGATTGGGTTTGTTCCTCCAAGTCAGACCTTGCCACCGGAATCGATCGGGACGGCCTACCGAAACCAGGCGTACTCCAGGCCCAGTGAACGGTCAGCCAGCGGCAGGTCCACACGTTTGCTGCCCTGCCGCGACGATTCCTTCATCGCGATCTCCACCTCCAGAGCTACCGCGACTCTGCGCCCCGAGTTCTTTGGTTCGTCGAGCTTTCCTTCCAGACACGCCAGCACGTCATCCACGGCGTAGACGGCGGCGTAAGGATACAAAAACTGAGGCATAGGCCATGGCATCTCTACCCGCCGTGTTCCTTTCTCAGGCTCCCAGTCATTGCTCAACTGGCTGACGAAATCGATATCCTGCCACCAGCGCCAGGCCGCTCCGTGGGTTGCCAGAGTCTGGCGTTCGAAAACAATTTCGCCTTTGGTGCCGGTCACACGCACACCGGGAGCACCATTCCTGAAATGAACTGTCAAACCGCTCTGAGCTGCTAGAACGCCTTCGCCGCCAAATTCTCGGTTGCCGACAGAATCTCCCGTGCCCACGACCCATGCGGCTGGACTGTCGAGGAAATAAGACCAGTTCTGGTGCTGAGAGTTCGGTCCGCCGGCTTCGATGGAGATCGTCTTCCCAATCGCTCCGCTGTTGGCCAAAGCTTTCGCTCGAGCAAACGATGGGTGCGTGGTGGTGATAGCCCCGCAGCAGAGCGGAATGCCGCGATCTGCACAGGCCTTAACCATTGCGTCGGCTTCAGCCAGGGTATGGCACATGGGCTTTTCGGTCACAATCGCTTTGGCGCCCAGTTCGGCAGCTTTGACCGTCAAAAATGCCCGCCCCTTCGTGTTAGTGCAGATAGCCACAACGTCCAGTTTTTCCTTCTGCATCATCTCGACGCCATCGGTGTAGACCGCCTTAATGCCATAGCGCTGGCTGAAAATGTCCAAACGCTTCCGGTCGCGGTCTGCTCCGGCGACGAGTTCGACTTCCGGCCGTTGCCACAGCGCCTCTGCATAGGACTGCGGCAGTCCTTCGTCTCCGGGATGCTGATGCGCGTGCAACCTCCGTTGAATCTCCACGAGTGGCGTCGGCCGGTTGGCATCGTCAATATCGAAACGCTCGCCGCTGCGGCGTCCCAGGTCATAAAGCAGTCCAGTCCAACCCAATCCGATTACGCCGGCTCGATACTTCGGTTTGACGTTGGCCGCCGGCCCAGCCACGGAGGAAGCAGTGGCCCAGGCTAAATTCAAACCGGCAGCCAAACCGGCGCCCATCGTGGTGCGAATGAAATCTCGTCGAAACATGGCAGCCCCTCTCGAAATAACGCCGGAAAACGGGAGAACCCTTGCCCGCGGGCGGTCTCACTCGCGGGTCACGATGCCGCTTGTGCTTCCGGCGCAACCAGCACGACGGCATTAGCAAAATCTCTACGAGAAGCGAGGTGCGGGAATTGCTAACTCATCAAGGGCTCCGGCCTTGATATCTCGCGGCCCGTTGGCTAGGCGTTTTCGGCGACGGCACGCCGTTCAACCAACGCCTACCCCTTTGAGCTTGACTTCGACGGCGTCCTGGAAAGTGTGGTTGTGGTCGAACTCCAGCCTTAGCAAAGTCGTCTTCAGTGTGCCTTTGGACTTGGTTAAACTCAGGTCGTCAGCCACTGCGAGTTTCAAGTTTCTTGCTCGATTCGTTCTCGGTTCGGTTCAACGCCCCGCAATCAATCCGGCCGCAGGGGATGGCCGGCTGGCCTACTCCAGGCGAACCTCAACGCGATCCAAAACCGGGTAGCGGTCTCCGTTGTCGGAAACGAACACGAGCCGGTATTGCAGGCAGCGGTCTGCAGGCGACAACTTGAACTCGAACACCGGCTTGCCCTCGGTGTGATATTGGCTCCAGGTCTGCCGGCTGAGCTCCGCCTCGGATGGAGCGGCTCGCACGGCACACTCCAGCCGGCTCTTGCCCGGCGTTTCCGCCTGGAACACCAACCGGCCTTGCGAGCTGGGCCCATCCCATTTGAAAACGCGCGAAAGGTAGGCCTGGCGGTAAGAGCGATCATAGATGCTGCCGGGCTCGGCCCGATTCATGTGATGACTTCCGACGGTGGGCAACTCCGTAAACCGAGGTTGGGCAAAGCGGCGCCCGTCGTTGAAGTAGACCCTCGAGTTCGTGATGTGCGTTTCGTTGGTGGCATGAGCCGAAATCGCGACGTCGGTTAACCCGTCCTGATTGAAGTCGCCCGACAGCGCCGCATGGCCTGCATTGATTGGCAAGTCCGTCCGATTTAACTCGGAAAACCCCTCGCGGCTTCCCCAGAACAGATACGACGGGATCAGACTACGGTTATTGCCGACGCGGTAATTGGGTATCAGCAGATCGAGATGCCCGTCGCGGTCGTAATCGGCGACGTTGATGCCGCAGCCGGCATGCGACGGCAATCTTTGCGCATTGGTTGGCTTGAACCCTTCAGGACCACCCCAGAAAACGTACGTGCCGAAATCGTTGATGCGAGTGTCCGGGATCATGAAGCTCGTCACAATCAGATCCAACCATCCATTGCCATCAAGGTCGGCTGTGCTCATGTCGTCGGGATAGACCAGCGGCAAATCGCTGGACCGCGCCGCCGAAAAACCCGTGGCGCTATTCCAGAAGACCGAGACCAGGTTAGCCTCGCCACGCGACGCGGCCAGATCGAGAAATCCATCCTTGTTGAAGTCCGCGACGGCCATGCATCCCTTAACTCCGCTTGCCGGCAACGCCACGCGCCGTTTCGGGTCAAAGCCTGCGGGACCGCCATGCCAGATGACGATGCGTGGCGGATCGCTTCCCTGAACTGGAGAGGCCGTGCAAGTACCCAGCAGATCGAGATAGCCGTCCCGGTCGACATCGCCGGCGCTCAGGACGAACAGCCCCGGCTCTTTCACGACCGAGCGTCGTTCGTCGCGGAGTCCATCTTTGCCACCCCACAGGATGTTGAAACCGATCTCGGGATGGTCTTCGGCAACCGCATGGACGATCGAAGCCATGGCTAAATCGGGGTAGCCATCGTCGTTGAAATCGGCTCCAAACGAGGCATATCCGGAACGAAGCCGATATGCCGAGAAGCGCTGGGAGTCGAAGCCGTCTTTGCCTCCCCAGAAGACGCGCGTTGGCACGTCTTCCCGGATACGCCCGGCAATGCGGTTGCAGAAAATCAACCGGTACCCGGGACCCTTGTCCATCGGCGCCACCACGACGTCGGTAACAGCGGCGGTTGCGATCGGATATTCAGCCAAGGTGAAGTGGCCTTGGCCATCGCCAAAGAAGATCCTCGAACTCGACTCGTAGCTTTCTTCGGTCTGTCCGACACCGACAACCAGGTCTGCGTGGCCATCGCGATCGAGATCTGTGACCGCCAAGGAAGCCCCATGAGCGATCGGCAACACGGTGGGAGCATTCTTCCGATAGAATCCTTCGGCGTCTCCCCACAGCACCTGGACGCTGCCGACAGCTGCTCCGCCGTTTGCCAGCACGACGTCGGGCCAGCCATCCTGGTTGAAGTCGGCACTCGCCAGAGCCGAAGCGGGAGGGACCACAATGGACCGGGGTGCGTCCCATTCGTGCCCGGCACGGCGTGTCAATAGCACCAGTCCTGAATGCCGATACATGCGCTGGCCGGTGGTTGGATCGTAACCGATCTCTTCCTTGATACCGCCCGTGGCAATCAGATCCAGTTGTCCATCCCGATTGTGGTCGATGACGGCCAGGTTCGCGACGTCCTCGACTGCGAGCTTCACACGCGAACGTTCCGGAGGTTTCGCGCTGTCTCGAGGGAGTCCGTGCCAAAGAACGGAGATTTCCCCCGGCTTGGATTGAAGCAAGATCAGCTCCGGATGCCGGTCTCCGTCCAAGTCTGCAGATTCCATGTCGACGGCGTTTCCGAGTGCAATTTCGCGAAAGGCTTCTTGTCGAAAGCCGCGCTCGCCACCCCAGTAGATCCGAAGGGTTGTCTCTAGACTGCGCGGCGTTCCCCACAGAGCGCCGTTCAACACGGCAATGTCTGGCCAGCCGTCGCCGTCCCAGTCTGCCACTTTGAGCGCGCGCGGTTCGATCGCCAGCAGGTTGGTCATGCGTTTCGACGACCAGCCTTCCGCAGCGCCCCACAGAACGAAGAGATAGCGTTCACCGCCGATCCAGTTGTCATTCGGAGCCAGCGCCAGGTCAAGAAAGCCGTCTTTGTTTAGATCGGCAACCGCCGCATAGCTGGTTCCCAAGGGAGGCAGCGCGGACGTCTTTCCAGCTTGCCGGCCGCCTGGCGACTCGTAAAGCGTGGCTGCCGGCGCTGTGACAAAATCATGAGAACTGCTGAAAACCAGGTCCAGAAATCCGTCGCTGTTCAAATCGAACCGGGTAATCGTCTTCACCTGCCCTTTTCGCGTCGCGAACAGATTCTGGCCCGAGGCGT
>VFZK01000153.1 GCA_016871215.1 Acidimicrobiia bacterium
CCCAGCTACGCTCCGGAACTCAACCCGGACGAACAGGTCTGGAACCATGCCAAGGCGCGGCTGGCGAAACGGTTTGTGGCCACCAAGGCGGAGTTCAAAGCGGCGTTGTTTTCAATCTTGCTTTCGAGTCAGCGCTCTCGTCAACTGATTCTGTCTTTCTTCCAACTTGCTGAGACTAAGTATGCAGCAGAGACCACTTAGTGCTTGTACTTTCGCAACTATTGATATGATGCTGGTTAACCCAAATTATGCACCGAATCAGCCTTTTGGTTTGGTGCTTGGTGCATAAAATTGTATGCACCAAGACTGGGCAGATACTTTTGGTCGGCGCTGAGTCGTGAAAACGGGCATTGGATAAAGCTTTTCGGAGACTTAGAGACAGATTCGGGGCGAGCGTCCGCACACTTCTACGCGGTCCCACTGAAAGGGCGGTGCGTGCGGCGGCGTGTCGGGGATCAAGTCGCTGCTGGACACCGAATTCAATCCTGGATTTGGATCCTTTCGTTTCGACGGCCGGTTCACCGGTGAGTCTTTCGCCGACTTCTTGCTCGGACTTCCCGGCAACTTCGACCGGAGTTTGGCGCGCCCGGCGGTGGCCCGCAGGATTTGGGAATACGGCGCCTTCGCACAGGATGATTGGCGTGTCAGCCCGAATCTGAATATTTCTTTCGGGTTGCGCTGGGATCACTTCACCGCCCCGTACGACAAGAATCGGCTCTACTACAACTTCGATTTGGCGACCGGCAAGATCGTCGTTCCAAACCAGTTCGCTTTGGACCGGGTCAACCCTGTCTTCAACACCAATTTGATTCCTGTGGTGCTCGGAAGCAGCCTCGGATATCCAGAGAAGCTGCGAAGCGCCAGCAGCCGCTACCTGCCGCGCTTTGGTTTTGCGTATCGACCCTTGGGCACCAGCTCCCTCGTCGTTCGCGGCGGTTTCGGCATCTACAATGGCGCTCTCCGCTTCGCCGGGTTACAGTTTGCAGGTCCGTTTACGGCCAGCGAATCCTTCGTCAACCAGTTAGTCAGCAGCGCTCCTCTTTACTCGTGGCCGAATCCTTTTCCGGCCGCAGCAGGCAGGTCTCCGACGGCTGCTACGGGGGATAGCGTGAGCCGCGACTTTCGGCCAGAGTATACGCAGACATGGAACCTGTCGGTGGAAAAGGAGGTGCTGAAGAACTGGGGTATACGAGCAACTTATATGGGGAATCAAAGCCATCAGTTTCCGATCGCCTTCGATGCGAACACGCCCCTGGTGAGCACACAACCCTTCGCGCAGGCGCGCCGCCCCTATCCGGCGTTCCAGACCATCACACGAATCGAAAATGGCGGGAATGACCGCTACAACGCTCTGCAACTCGTATTTCACCATCCTTACCGCAATGGATTCTACTTCGAGCTCGGCTATACCGAACAGCGAGGTTGGACGGACGTGGGTGGCGGTGGTCCGACCGGCTTCCAACGCGAGTCAGGACCACAAGCCGGCATTGTCCTCGATTATGCTTATGACCGGGCACGGGAGAAAGGCCGCATGGGAGTCTGGCCGGACCATGACTTGCTAATGAACTGGGCTTACGAACTCCCGTTTGGACCTAAGAAGCGCTTCCTTTCGACGACAACCTCGCCAGGCAAGTGGTTACTGGCGCGCATCGTCGGGGGTTGGAGCGCGACGGGGACCTTCAACTGGCACTCGGGGTATTTCTTCACGCCTCGCTACACAGGTTTTGACCCCGGAAACATTAATCAATTCAGCGGCCGTCCAGATGTGGTGCCCGGATGCCAGGTCTACACCGGAGCACCCAAAGGCGATACGGCAGAGTACTTCAACCGCTCCTGCTTCAAGATCCCAGCTAGCGGCACGTTGGGCAATGCGGGCGTGAACTCTCTCGTCAGTCCCGGTCAGTGGATGCTGAATCTGAGTCCGTTCAAAGAAGTCAGCATCCCTCGTTGGGAGGGAGCGAAACTGCGCATCGGAGCCAACATTTCTAACATCCTCAATCATGCTCCGTACGGCCCGCCAAGCGGACTGATCACGACGCCAGCCGGAGCTCGACTTACGAATTACATCTTCACGCGTCGTGGCACCGAAGGCCAAGGCCAGCGGAACATGATCGTGATGGCCAGCATCAATTTCTAGAAACCGGCGCGGCGGGCTGTCGTCAGCCCGCCGCGAGGTGGGACTAACCCGGAACGGCGCGATGAGGACATCGCGCCCTGCCCTGAGGTCTCGAGTTTGTAGTGAAGCACGCCAGTGCTTCCCAAGCCGGGGTATGTTATTCCTCAAAATCGCCGGCTGCAACCGGTTGCAGTTGCCGCTCGCTGGATTCCAGAACCTCGGTGCATTCGTGAAGCAAGTACACAATGGACTGATACGGAATCCCTGAATGGGTTGAGAGTCCAATCTCACAGGTCCTGCTCGTGCAATAGCCTTCGCCGCAGTCCATCGGCAGATCATGCATCAGAGAAGCCAGAGCTGAAGCGGTTAATTCCGGATAGTTGAAACCTCGATCGCCAGCAAACCCGCAACATCCCATCGGCTCAGGTCCAATCACGCTTTTGGCACAGCGCTCGGCCAGTTCGCGAAGCCGGCCGGCGACACCTAGTTTCTGGGCGCTGCAGGGAACATGCAGAAGAACGGTCTTGTCAGATTGCTTGAACTTCAATCGATTTGCCAGAAATCGATGGGCAAACTCGGCCGGCTCGTAGATTGGTAGTTGCAAGGAAGCGGGGTCTTTCATCCGAAACGTGCACGGGCTCGTGTCAAACAGTATAGGGTAACGCCCGTCAGCCGATGCTTCCCGGAGTGCTTCGATCGTTTCCTCGAGTTTTCGGTCGCCTTGCCGGCTGAATCCCTTGCTCGAGAAAGGCATACCGCAGCAAAGCCCACTCAGGCGCTGTGGATAGATCACTTCGTAGCCTGCCTTTCGCAGCAAAGCGTCCCAGATCGTGACCTGCGAAGGTTGTGAAGCCATTCCTCTCGCCACTCCCATCGTGCGGCTCAGGCAGCTCGGGAAATACACGACCTTGAGAGGATTTGCTGGATTCACGGGTCTTTGAATGATGCGATCAGCCGCTTTGGGCAGATAGGGTGTCCATTTCGGCAGTCGATTGCCGGACAGTGTTCTCGCGACTCCCGACACACGGGCCATGACTCTCGTTCCCAGCAACCCATGGACCCAGTCTGTACCTCGGAGCGCAAGGCGCATGAGCCCTGCGACGCTGGCCAGGTGGTCTGCGACCTGATCTGCGATCCAATTCGCCAGCGGCGAACTTCGACGGAAGCGGAGTTCCTTGATCAATTTTCCAGTGTCAATGCCGACGGGACAACTCGTGGCACACAGACCGTCGGTGGCACAGGTTTTGTTTCCTTGATACTCGAACAACGACAAGAGTTCCTTAAGGCTTCCTGATGCGATTCCGGCATGCGTCAGCCTGGAGATCTCCCTCCACACAGTGATCCGCTGCCTGGGAGTCAGCGTCAGGTCGCGAGAGGGACAATTCACTTCGCAGAAGCCGCACTCAATGCATTTGTCAATGATGGGGTCGGCTTTGGGGAGCGGTTTGAGGTTCTTGATGTGAAGCTCCGGATCGCTGTTCAAGATCACTCCAGGATTCAGCAGGTTTTCCGGATCGAAAATCTCTTTGATCTCCTTCATCAGCTCATAGGCTTCTGCTCCCCACTCCAGTTCGACAAACGGAGCCATGTTACGCCCGGTACCATGTTCTGCCTTCAGCGATCCATCGTAGGTATCGACTACCATCCGTACTAATTCGTCCATGAACGTCCGGTAGCGGAGCACCTCACCGTCGAGTCCAAAATCCTGTGTGAAGACGAAGTGCAGATTCCCCTCGAGCGCATGTCCGAAAATGATGGCTTCGCTGTACCCATGCTTTTGAAGAAGCCGTTGTAACTCCAGCGTTGCCGAAGCCAGTTTCTCCATGGGGAAGGCAACGTCTTCGATGATCACCGTCGTGCCGGTCTGGCGAATGGCCCCGACCGAGGGGAAGAGGCCCTTACGGATATTCCAAAGTTGCTGGCACTCGGCTTGATCTTCTGTGAATGCAAGTGGCTGCAACTGCGTGACGCCTCGGACCCCTTCCAGTATTCTCTGAATCTGAACGCCGAGCTCTCGAGACGATTCAGCTCGAGTCTCCACCAGCAGTGCCGCTGCGGTGCTATCCAGCGTCTTGAGCAACTCGGGCATGCCCTGTTTGTCTTGTACTGACCGCAGACTGGCACGGTCCATTAGCTCCACTGCAACGACCGGCAGCCGCTTAAGGACAGCGGCAGCCTCGCAGGCAGCCCGGATGTCTGGAAACAGCATCAGGGAGCTGGCTTTGAAGGGATGTTCGGGCACAGTGTTGTAAGTGACCTCGGCGATGAAACCCAGTGTTCCTTCAGAGCCGATCATGAGGTGCTGCAGAACGTCGATCGGATCGTCAAAATCAACGAGAGCATTTAGGCTGTATCCGGTCGTGTTCTTGATCTTGAACTTGCGGCGAATGCGCTCGGCCAGGGAAGTGTTGTTGCGCGTTTTCGCTACTAACTCCTTCAATCGGGAAATGAACTCCGGATGTTCCCTGATGAACCGAGTTCGACTTTCAGCATCACCCGTATCCAAGGCTGAGCCATCGATGCCGATGATTCTCATTGAGGCGAGCGTGTGGTAGCTGTTTTGGGCCGTCCCGCAGCACATGCCACTCGCGTTGTTGGCTGCGATGCCACCGATCATCGCCGAGTTAATTGACGCTGGATCGGGACCGATCTTTCTCCAGTAAGCAGCGAGCCGCAAGTTGGCGTGTGCCCCAACAACTCCCGGTTGTAGGCTGATGCGGAGCCCTCGGTCATGCACCTGCATTTTTCGCCACCCATGTCCCAGCTCAACCAGGACTGAGTCACTCAGCGCCTGTCCCGAGAGACTCGTGCCGGCGGCCCGAAACGTTAACGGGAGCTTGAGGGCTCGGCACTCCTTCAAGACCACCACGACTTCATCTTCCGATTCCACGCGAACGACCAACTTTGGAGATAACCGATAGAAGCTGGCGTCGGTCCCGTAGGCAAGCGTGCGCAACTCATCATAAAAAAGCCGATCGGCCGGAATCGTCTGCGAGAGGGAGCTAAAGAGCTTTAAGTAAGAGCCATTGAGCATAGATCTTCAGTTTCAGCGGTTTCCTATAGCGATCACAACACAGGCGCGCGCCAGCAGAGCAATGCCTGCGGCAAAGGCATGATGAGCAGAGCAAAAAGCGTGTATACCAGCCAGATGATTTCCCAGTTCCATCGCTTGGCGTACTTCATGGGCAATACGAAATTACCGTTCGTCAATGAGCTGAACTCAGCCGCTGATGATTTGGTACAGCAGCCCACTTGACAGAGGTCGATGCATGATCGAGCCGCATGAAGGCCGTCGTGTAGGTTATTTGAAGGTGCCGAACGCAAAGGCCAGAGGCAGTTCCTGAAAAATAATGTTTCCAGCGCCATCCGTTTCGAGAACCTCCGCCATGAACTGGTTCCATCGGGCTGTCACTGGAAGCTCATTCATCCGGCTCCACGCGTCTTTGGACGCTGCAACCTCGTGGACGAATAACAGGCCATCGAAGTGATAGATCATCATGCTAATCTGGTTGGCTTCCAGGCCCTGAGCCAGTTCCGGCCAGAGTTCATCATGCCGGCGTTTGTACTCCTGGTAGGCACCTGGCTTCAATCTCAACAACAATCCCATAGACTCCATGATTGGCCTCCTCTCGGTTGATGCTCTCGTCGCAGTCTGTTCTGAGATCGAGATGCCGTATCGTGAATCGCGTCGACGCTCCCCTTCCCGTTACCTTCGTCGCGGGCGGTTCAAGTTTGGACGACATAGGGCAGGAATACGGGCGAAGAGTCTCCGGTTTCTCAGACGGGTGCTCTACATGCGCAACGCCAAACTGTCTTCACTGCGATTCTCGGCGTAGGAGGAGGAGTGAATCTGGATCAATCCTTGCGGTGACGTCGATCCCAGCTCGCTGGACGCCGCGGCGCAGGGCGGCAGTAGCGCCCCATCCTATCCTAAGAATTTACTCGAAGGCTGAGCGCTGGCAGAGCGGGCAACCTTGCTGGTTGGGATGATCGAGAAGAAGCGTCGTCAGGTAGTATTCTTTTCCCGCCGCAACCTCGAAACGAATCTCGAATCCCTTTCCCTCGGCCACTCGCTTCCCAGCGACTTCGCAAACATACCACCCAACCTCAGCTGCCCTGTGCTTTGAGGAAACAAAACGGGCCTGTACCTTGGTGTCAGTTTTGCTGCTGAATCTTCCAGTGGCAGGATGCATCTGGCCTCGCCACCAGAAAGCGAATCCCAGGCTTTCGGGCAACCCTTCGAAATGCGGCAGCTCCGCCGCTTTTTCTTTTCGAAAGACTCGGATCTCGAGAGGATCCAGCCGGATACCCTCCAGCACGGTCTCCGCTCCCTCGGCGTGGTAAGCCAGCCAGGGATGATCGCGGCGCAGCTCCCGAATTTGGCAGCTGGCCGGCCCTGGCATTCGCAAGGTCCCAACCCATGGAGTCTTGTCGATGACCGTTCCGTCGTAGCGCAAATTGCGCGAGTTCCAGTGTTGTGCAACGACAGCGTTTTCGAAAGTGCTCACAACCACCTCGGGCGGCACCACGCCGCACCACCTTGAAAAACCGGCTAGCAGCTTTTTCTGCTGAGCGATGTCTAGTGGGAAACCACCCAGGTAGACCACTTGGTCATTCGCAGCCACCACGGGGGTTCCATCTCCCAACACGGCCACCGGCAAAGCGCCCGGTCTGAGGGTGAGCGTCGTGGGCCGGCACAACTGCAACGGATCGACTCCAGCCCAGACCGGATGAGGGTTGCGTACGACACATTGAACCGGTCGCGGAACTTCCTTCCCCTCGATTGCCGAAAGGTCCGCATGCTCGACGGCGCTGATGGGATAGCTGGCTTGGGGACTCGTTTGCCGATAGTGGCTGTCCACGAGGGATGGCGCTCCAATGACCAACAACCGTCCACCCTCTTGGGCGAAGTTCTGTAGCAAGGAACGCGTTGCCGGGTCAAGGCACGCATCCACAACGACCACCCCTTTGCAGCTCTTCAGGGCGGTCGAAAGGTCGTTTGTCTGCTCTTCCAGGATTTCGTAATGCGAAAACTCGGCATCTTCCATAATCCCACAGAGCTGCCTCAACCAATTCTGATAGAGGTATCCGCCCATGCCGGGAAAGTGCCGGGCATTGCGGGACACCAGAATGCGCAGCGGAGGCATCAGCGGTTTGCCGAAAGTTTCGTAAGGCGCCATCCAGTCGAGTTCGTCGCGCAGCTCTCGAATGGCTTTCAGGTAGCCAGGACGTTGCGAGAGGGCCATGCCGAACGGTTCGTTGTAGTTGGCCCAGAATCCGGAGCGATCCCAGCTGTGGACGTTGAACATACCCAACCGATAGTAGAGTCCTCGATAAGCGAAGTGCTGCACTTCATGCGGCCGCCATCCCATGTGGGAGATCCCCCAGCGGCCAACCATGGGTTCGGTGACGCCGACGGGTTTGCCGACCCCTCGCAGAAGCCCTGCGGTCACCTGCAACTGGCCGAGCAATTCGGGTTGTTCATCGGATTGCCACCATTGGCTCCAGGCAATGACATCGACCTGGCTGTCCTTAAGCAGTGTCGCTTCAACACCAAGCTGCTCTGCTCGAGGCTGTCCCTGCGGCGTATTCCTCCAGTAACCGGAAACCAGCCGTGTAACCGTCACCAGGTTCGGGATATGTTGCTTGGCGATGGCCGCTGCCTGACGCTGATACTCGCCGATCACGATTGTGGAAAGAAAGCGGCGCAGCAGCGTCAGGACCAGCCAGTTTGGATCTGAAACCTGAATCTGATCGAACGAGCGAAAGCGGGTGCCAGCCAGCTGATTGAGTTCATCGATGCGGCCATACGTGCGTTCCAGAAACTGCCTGAAAGCTCTTAGAGTGTGGGGATTGCCTCCGAACTGAGGTAGCCCGACGCTGCTCAAATTGCGTCCCTCGAGATTCGGTTCGTTGTCTACACATGCCCCCAGGAGGACGGGCTCATCTTTGAGGAAGCTAATTGCCTTCCAGAATCGATGGAGTACTTCGTACATCTTCGGATGGAGCATGCACGCCATCACGCGTCCGCCGACCTGGCTGAGCGGACGCCCCTCGAGGTCGCACTCCTCCCAGTCTTTGGCGCTGCGGTACCATTCAGGGCTCGTGTCGCCTCCACTGTTCTGAAAGGCCTGCGTCAACAGAACGCTTTGTAGGGCAGCCGACCCATAAGACTTCAGCAAGGGCTCCAGCTTAGCCTTGGTCGCCTTTTGCCAGGCAGCAATCTCCGCATCTGAAGAGTCCAAGAGATTGGGAACCCGGAACGCCCCCATCGCTGAGTGAGGATCACCCGCCAGCACGAACTGCATCGTCCGCAAGCCCACCGGATCGGCGTAAGCTCTGATGTGTTCCAGATCCCACGAGATCTCAGGCCGGCCTTCATGCTCCACGGCGGGTACGCCGGGCCAGTAGTCAACCGTGAAAATAGGCCTGCGACGGAGCGTTTCATGCCAGTTCAGTCTTGCGTGGACTCTCCGGACGCTGCCTGAATCAAGCGCAGCCGCAGACCCGCTACCTTTTCGCTGGCTGGCCGCCAGCCGCTGGTTTCCAAGGCTCTGCAACGCGGCAAATGCTCCAGCCGCGCTACTGCTCAGCAAGAAGGTTCGTCGAGTCAAAGGGCGATTGCCTGAGCGAGCGTCGAGACTCGATCGCCGCTGGCGAGATGACGATTCCATGGGGATTCCTCCGGAAGTCACTTTTTTGTCACAACGGTCCAACACGGTGAGGGATGTCGAGCTTGTGTTACCGGCTCGTACGACTCTTGATCTCCTGGGCCTTCTTGAGATGATGCGCCGCCAGATCGGGTTCGCCACGCCCCTTCAAGACGTGGGCCAACCGTTCGTGTGCGACCCACATTTTCGGGTCTTGCGTCACCGCTTGCCGATATTGGGCCACAGCCTCGTCCAGCAACTGCCTCTTTTCGAACAGGACTCCGTACAGGTAATGTGCCTCTGGATGCCGGCTCTGTCTCGAAAGCAGTTTTTCGAAATGCGCCGCAGCTTCACCGAGTTGGTTCATGCGCAGTAGCGTTCGAGCCAGGTTATACACCGCATCCCAGTTCTCCGGCTCTAAACGAACAGCTTGCTCGAAGCACCGGCGGGCTTCCTCCCCTTTTCCCGAGCTATCGAGCACGGCGCCCAAGCCGTTTAAGGCTTTAACATTTGATGGATTCTGTTTCAAAGCCATTCGAAAGTGATCGGCCGAGCGGCCAACATCCCCTCGCGCGTAATAAGCCAATGCCAGATCGGTCTGGGGTTCCGACGAGTTGGGGATGAGTCGCAATGCCTTTTGAAACTCGGCCTCCGCTTCGGAGAAATCGCCCCTGTTCAGCGCTGCTAAACCGAGTTGGCGAAACGTGTGTGCGTCTTTAGTGTTCTGGATCTGGTCCGCGATCTTGAGATGTTGGGCGGCTTCTTCCTGCCGTCCCAATCTTAACAGCGCCGTTCCCAACTGAAGACGAGTTTCGCGATGATCAGGCTCGAGCTCTGCAGCTCTTTGAAGTGCAGCGGCTGCGGGGGCATAATCCTTGAGCTTCAGGAGCAGGGCGCCGAGTTCTGATTGCGCCTGCCAAGAACGGGGAGACTCTGCCACAATGCGTTCCAAGAGGCTCCGAGCCCCGGCGAGGTCATCCTGGTTCGCCAGAACTCGAGCCAGCCGTATCCGGCCATCTTGAACATGCTGCAATCTCGAGCGGGGGCGCTTCTCCCACAAAGCGATAGCACGCCTGTAATGGGCAGCGGCAAGTTCCAGCTGGCCAGCCTGTTCGTATTCCTCGCCGGCCGTGTAAAAGGCCAACGGCTCGTTTGAGAATTCCTCGAGCAACCTTGTGGCAGACCGGAATGCAGCCTGCCGGTCTCCGTTTTCGCGATAAGTCTTGATGAGCCACAAATGATCGTCGAACACGCGAGGCTGCGCAGCGATGCAGGCTGCGAACGCTTGAATTGCCTGTGGGAAATCCTTCTCGCTGAAATGAATTCGCCCTAACAGCCGCAGAGCGGAAGCCAGCCGCGGCGAAGTCTCGAGAGTTCTCGCCAAAATCTCTTTGGCCTCTTGGCTGCGCTGAAGTTCCCAGAGTGTGCCGGCCAAAAGGACCTTCTCCGTCGAAGAATCGCGGCCCTGGGTGGAAGCTTCTCGCAGGAATTCTTCCGCCAACCCGAATGCCTCTTGGGCTTCGCGAGTTTTTCCCTGTCGTTTGAGCAGCGATGCCAGATTGAATTGTGCCAAACCAAAGCGAGGCCGGTAGCGCAAAGCGAGCCGAAGCTCCTGCAGAGCCAGCTGCGATTCGCCGATGAGGTCTAGCACGACTCCAAGATCGCAATGAGCTTCTGCATGCTCTGGCTTAAGCCGCAACGCGGCTTGGAACTCCCCAGCGGCGTTGTCCCAATCTCCGCGTTTAACGAGGTCTGCGCCTCTCTGATAGTGCTGGTCTGCAGAGATTGAAGTCGCGTTACTCGCTTGGCTATTCGCAAGCGTCAGAATACGGAAGACAGTTAGGGCAGACACGCCGAGTATCCACCAGCACAAGACTCGGCGGTTGGCTGGCCAAGACGGATTCAGCAGAGTCATCGACAAGCGTTCATGGAGGTGAAATCAATTCGGGAATCCAAGGTCTCATCCCGCTCTCGAGTACGTTGGACTCATCATACAGTATGAGGAAAAGTTCAAGAAGGCGAGTCAGTCAACTCACCGCCAGCGCCACTATAGCCGTGAATGCCAGTGACCTCCAGAGCCACGACCGGTTGGGTTCCTTGATCCTGATGACGTTGCCTGGGCGTTCCGTGGTGACCCATTTCCACTTGGCTGCTGGGTCGGTGATGGCGGTGTTCCTGGGTAAGGCAGGTCTATCGCGGCCGTCGGGCAGATCGATTCATACCGGTCAGCCCAGCGTGTCGTTAGCTGGTTATGCACGACGTTGCGAGGATGTTGTTCTCGTTTTTCTCGATTCTCGGGATATCAAGGGCGCACAGCCCTTGGCTAGTTAGTTTCTGTCGCGAAACGGTTGAAAGTGGCACTGGGAGGCTGGGGGGAGCCTCGGCAAGTTGCGATTATCAGGGTGGGAGTGTGGAAGAATCTAGAGCAAAGGGAAACCA
>VFZK01000154.1 GCA_016871215.1 Acidimicrobiia bacterium
GCGCGAACGAAGGCTCATTTTTTGCCTCATCCTTTCCTCCAGTCTCACTGAAGTCAGATCGTGAACTGGTTAGATTTTCGATGAGGCAACATCCCCCCGATAGTTCGTTTTTCAACAAGTCAACGCGCGTCCTGGCAGCGTTCGTTGAAGTCGCAGCAGTATACTTCCATTGCTCGACGCCGAGCCGGCGCTGGGCTTCAGCCGCGGCTCGCTCGATGCTGACAACGCGCTCCACGTCCGCCTTTAGGTCTGCTCCGTTCAGCTTGATCTTGAGATGGGTCAATTGGTCGCGCTCGATCCACTGGGCCAGCGTTTCTGGTAGCCCGTCGCCAACGGGCTGTTTGACATCTTGAGCGGTAATGGGATCGGAAGCGCCAACGGAATGATAGAGAAAGATCCAGGGCCTCGGCCGCTTCAGAACGTACCGGTCGAGAAACTCGCCACGGAATTCCGGGCCCAAATAGTGAGACAGGTCATGAGCCATGTGCCTTCGCCCGTAGCTTAAGTAGCAGTTGATGCCGTTGGCTTTTCCAAAGGCATCGTGCAGAGCGGCGTCGAACGGGCTGGCAGTGACTTGAGTGCAAAGCATCGGAATCGGTTCTGCCAGCTGCATGGCTCGCGACACTTCGTCGGCGGCTTTCAGGTACTCTGTCTCGATCTCTTGGTTGATGTCGATGGGGTGAGCAGGCCGAGGATATCCGGCGACGACGGCTTGGATGCGTGCCGACAGTCGCTTCATCGCCTCTAACGACTGGTCGTAAGTAACGACTTGGGAGAGAAACGACCAGGCATTGCCTAACGGCATCGAGCCAAAGCCCAACACCTCTTTGCCTTGGGACCGAGCCGCCCGAACTTCGACGTTGAGCAGCGTGACACGGTCGACCGTTCTTCCTCCAAACTGGTATGGGGTGCGATATCGGAAGTCTTCGAAGCTGGAGCGAACGTCGAGAATGCGGATGTCGCTCGGGCGGGCGCTTCCGGCGGCACGCGCGGCAGGCGCCCTTCCCGACGGCAACGCCGCAGCGCGGCCGGCTAGGGGAGGCGCTAGAAGGCTGGCTTTCAGAAAGGCGCGGCGCGTCATGAAGGGATCGGTGACAATCGTTTCATCGCTTGATATCGCGGTGACTGACTTTGGTCTTGTAGCCGCGGGATGAAAGCAGCGTGCTGAGTTCCTGGGCAATCATGACTGAGCGGTGTTGCCCGCCGGTGCACCCGACCGAGATGGTCAGATAGCTCTTCCCTTCGATCACGTAGTTTGGAACCAAGAAAAGCAGCAGGTCGGAAAGGCGCTTCAGAAACTCCGCCGTCTGCGCGAAGGACCGGACATAGTTGGCAACTTCCGAGTCGAGCCCCGTCTTGTCTTTAAGCGACCTGACAAAGTTCGGATTCGGGAGAAACCGGACGTCGAAGACGAGGTCCGACTCAAGTGGCACTCCGTTTTTGAATCCAAAACTGATTAGAGAAATCAGCAGCGGAGCGGCGGACTGCTGGGCGTGAAACTTGTCGGCGATGTAGCGACGCAGCTCGTGAACGTTGAACTGCGTTGTATCGATCACGGTGTCGGCGAGTCTTCGAACAGGTTCCAGCCGGCGGCGCTCTTCACTGAGCGCCACGGCAATGGGTTGGTCTTGGGTGAGGGGATGCGGCCTGCGGGTCTCGCTATACCGCCGGATCAGCGAATCGTCCGACGCATCCAGGTACACCAGAGTGACACCGAGCCCTGATTTCTTGAGCTTGCGGAATACCGCAGGAAACTTCGGAAGCTCGGCGCCCTCGCGGACGTCGATGACAATGGCTGCTTTCCGGCTGTCCGATCCTGCCCCGCCGCTCAACTCGGCAAACTTCAGCACCAGTTCGATGGGGAGATTGTCAACACAGAAGTACCCCATGTCCTCGAACGCCTTGAGAACCGTGCCTTTCCCGGAACCACTCAACCCCGTGATGACGACAAAGGGCGTTTTGCTCGTTGGCGGGTGGGGGCTCATGAGTGCCGCGGCGCCAGAGAAGACAGGGTGACTAGGTCGCCAGGAAGCGGGTGGGAGAGCCTAAGGCTCGATGAGCCCGAAGTTCCCATCCCGGCGCCGGTAAACGACGCTGACGCGCTCAGACTCGGCGTTTCGAAAGACAATAAACTCGCTGTTCGATGTGTCGACTTCGTGAACAGCTTCTTCGACTGTCATGGGCTTGGCAGCGAAAGAACTGGTCGGATGACCTGGCGCGCGCCAGAATTGCCCGGCAGGGCTTCGCCGGGCGGCGCCGGAGCCACTGCTGCAACGTCGCCTTTTCGCTTCTTGTCTATTTTCTTTCCTTTGTGCTTGAGGGCTTGCCGCTCGATCTTCTCCAGAACTGCGTTGATGGAGGCATACATGTCGTGGGTTTCTTCGATGCCGTTGATCTTGAACGACCGCGACTTCAGGTTGATTTCGGCGATGTGGCGGTACTTCTCGACGGTCAAGATCACATGGACTTCGATCATTTCGCCGAGGATCTTCCGGATCTTCTTCAGGTGTGCTTCGGTGAACTTCTCGATTGCGGGTGTGACTTCAATCTGTCTGCCCGTGTAATCGACTTTCATGACGAAACCCTCCTGGGCGAATAGGAACATGAAAGACTGGCGGAAATCAAGTCAGGCCTTATGCCAAACGTCGGCTGGAGATGTGGGAAGGAAGCGTTCGGCTGTCAGAGAGCCGGGGGAGGACTGTTCAACTGCTCCGAGTTCTTGATCTTGACTCGCCGTTGGTGGGTACTTGGAATCTTCAAGTCTTCGCGATACTTGGCAACGGTTCGGCGCGTAACCATGATACCCTCGTCGTTTAAGAGCTTGGTGATCTGTTCGTCGGTGAGGGGCTTGGCAGGGTTCTCGTCATCGATGTATTTCTTGACCTTGCGTTTGGCAATCAGCAGCGGAATCTCCGATCCCGCTGGCCCTTGCACCGCTTCAGAAAAGAAATAGCGCAGCTCGAACACGCCCTGGGGAGTGAAGGCGTACTTGTTGGCCACGGCGCGGCTCACCGTGGAGGGGTGGACCCCGACTTCCTCGGCAACATCTTTGATCATCATGGGGCGCAGATAGTCGATGCCATGCTCGAGAAACTCGATCTGGCGGCGGACGATCGACTCGCACACTCGCAAGATGGTCTGCTTGCGTTGCTCGATGTTCTTGATGAACCGGATAGCCGAGGAGTAGCGCTCCTTCACATAGTCGCGCACCTCTTTCGACGAGCCATCCTTGTCAATCATCTTTTTGTAGGTGCCATTGAGGCGCAGTTGCGGGATGTCGTCTTCGTTCATGACGACCGAGTATCCTTCCTCGGTCTTGACAATCAGAATGTCGGGCTCGACGACGCGCGTTTGCGTCTTGTTGTAACGCTGTCCTGGCCGGGGATCGAGCCGCTTGATCACTTCCAGCTGGGATAGAATCACGTTCAGCGGACGTCCCGAGGCTCGCGCGATTTCCTGGTACTGCTGGTTCTGAAGCTGCTTCAGGTGGTGCTGCACCATCTGGGCACCCACCGAGTTTTCCTCATCCAGAAGCCTCAGCTGGATGAGCAGGCATTCGCCCAAATTTCTTGCCGCAACGCCTGCCGGGTCGAACGACTGCACGACCTCCAGCGCTTGGCCGACGTCTTCCAAAGTGTGGCCGCCGCTGGCGGCAATCTCTTCAAGGGTCGCCGTGAGGTAGCCGTCTTCGTTCAGATTGCCAATGATGGACACGGCTGCATCTTCGATGTTGTGCTCGGTGACGGAGAGGTTCAGCTGCCATTGCAGGTGGTCGCACAGAGAGGTCGTTTTCGCCAGGAAGCTCTCGAAGCCCGGACGCTCGATGTCTTCGGACGGCAGCTGCGTAAGGTAGCCAGGATCCAGGTAGTCGTTGAAGTAGCTGCCATAGTCGATCTGCTCGAACGGATCGGCGGGCTTGCCATCGACGGACTTATCCATAGCGATGATCTCTTTGTCCGCGGGTTCGGGCGTGCGTTCTTCCTTCGCCCGAGCCTCCTCCAACGAGGCCGTAACTTCCGCCACCTCCTCGAGGACCGGGTTTTCCATCAACTCCTGCGAGATCATTTCGGACAATTCGAGCTTGTTCAGCGCCAGAACGCTGACCATCTGCACAAGGCCTGGAGTTAGGATCTGTTTCTGCGCAAGCTTGACGCTGAGTCGCTGTTCCAGAAAAGCCATGGGTTCCCTATTCCAATCGAAAGCTCTCTCCAAGGTAAAGCCGCTTGACTTCTTGGTCGGTCGCCAATTCCGTGGGCGTTCCCGATCGAAAGATGCGTCCTTCGTTAATGATGTACGCTCTGTCGGTTACTTTCAAGGTTTCCCGGACGTTGTGATCCGTAATCAGGATGCCAATCTGCTTTGAACGAAGATGATTGATGATTCTCTGAATGTCGAAGACTGCAATGGGGTCGATTCCCGCGAACGGCTCGTCGAGCAGAATGAAGGAAGGAGAAATAACGAGAGAGCGCGCAATCTCTACTCTTCGCCGTTCACCTCCCGACAGCGCGAACCCTTGGCTCTTGCAGACATGACTCAACCCCAATTCTTCAATCAGCTCGTCCAGCCGCGCCCGTCGCTGTTTTCCGGTGAGCGGAAGCGTCTGGAGAATCGCCAGGATATTCTCCTCGACCGTTAGTTTCCGAAAGACCGACGGCTCTTGCGGAAGGTAACTGATTCCGCTGCGAGCCCGGAGGAACATAGGCAGCCGGGTGATTTCCCTTCCGTCCAGGAAAACATGCCCGCTGTCCGGCGGTGTCAAACCAACAATGACGTAAAACGTGGTCGTTTTCCCGGCGCCGTTGGGTCCCAGAAGCCCGACCACCTCGCCCTGCCCAATCCCGAGACTTACTTCGTTGACCACCCGGCGTCCCTTGTAGGCCTTGATCAGGTTTTCCGTTTTCAAGACCTGCATTGTCCGCTTACTGAGCTGCTCGCTGCCGGGTCATCGCACGCGTTTCAGGGTTGCCAGCGACCGTGATGCTACCATCATCGAAAAACATTGTCAACCGAGGCCCAACCGTGACCCCCCCCACGGAGTCTAGGACTCTGGGCATTCCGCCCGTGAGAATCGCCTTGTTTTCTGACTGAAAAAACTCGGCCGATTCAGAGGTCGCGAGTTTCCCGGGCTGCACGATTCTGACGTTGCCGGTGGCCAGCAGCCGCTCCACCGACTTGTGGCGATTCTCATCCTTGAAGAAAACTTCCAGCTGGTCAGAACTCAGCTGACCCGCCGCGCCGACCATCTGGACGTTCCGAAAATAGGTCGCTTTCTGCAGGCGATCCTCATATTCGAGCCGGTCTGCCTTGACAGTTGCCGGCTCCCTCTCTTTCGCTTTGCCGCTCGAGCTCTGGTCCAGATAGAACAGGCTCACAACTTGCGCCTCAGCTACCAGGCGTTTCTCGTTGCGATCCAGCACCAGCGTAGCCGCCCGGATGACTTGGTCTTCTTGCGACAGCCTGGCTCTCTGGCGGTAGGTCGCAACGCCGCGGGCTGTCTCGACTTCGAGAAAATCTGCCGAGGCGTACACAGGCTGGCCACTCTGGAACGTTCCTGGAGGTGCATCATTGCCACGACTCTCCCAGACCGAGCGAACGTTGCCCCGGGCTTTCACGAGATTCCGTCCTGGTTCCAACTCAAAGGCATCCGCTGTGGTTTTGGAGCTGGCATCCTTGACCACCGGACTTTCCGTCAGCACGGTGCGGCGCGTTTCGGCAAAGTAGCGGGCTTGTCCCGCGCGGGCTTGCTGGTCCGCTTCTCGATAACGGAAATTGCCGAACTGGCGCAGCTCCGAGAGCTGGCGAGTCTCGGGGTGGAAGAACGCTTCAAGGTGGTCGCTGGTTGAAGTCTTAAGGGGAGCGGCTGCGGGGACGACATCGACTTGAACCTGGTCGTGGGCCGTGAACTTCTCGATGCGATCCGAATCAGGGGCAAAAACGAGCTGGAACGATCTGGCAGTAAGGACCGTCTTGTCGCCTTCAGGCCGCAAGGGGAACTCTTCGAGCCGGCTTTCGCGGGTTGTCTGTATTTGAGAGAGATGCTTTCCATCGTCGCGAAACGACACCAGCATCTCGGGAGCCGTCATGCGCTTGTCTCCCGGCGACGAGTCCTTGTCGAACCTGGAGTCACGCTGGAAATAGGGAAACGGGGTGTCGTGCCGAAGAACCTCGCGCGTCTTGCGATCAGCCAGCGCCAGAACGACGTTTCCTTGAGCGTGGATCGATCTCATGAGATTGGTCTCGGGCTTCAATATCATGTCGGCCGCTTCCGCCGTCAACTCACGCTTCTCAGCTGGGTCGAGAGACCGCATTTTCACATCCTGCCGGGCCGAGACTTTGTCCAGCCAGCGTCCAGTCGGATCGAAAAAATAAGAGACCTCTTCGGCGTCGACCTGGAGCAGCAGGCTGGGATCGAGCAAGACGGAACGAACGCGGCCCACGCTGTCGACGCGCAAAAGGCTGGAGTCCGTGGTTCGGAGCCAGGCAATGACCTGGCTCGCATTCATCGAGCGGGTTCCTTCACGCAATGAGACATTGGAGCGCATGTCGATCTTCCCGGTAGCCTTCGAATAGTCCAGCGTGTCGCACTGGAGATCGAGAGCGGGCCGGCCAGGATCCTCGGGCTGGACGACGATGTGCACCTCTGAAGGGAGGTGAACCGACTCCTGATCGAAATCGTAGGCCAAGCCTCGGCTGCTGCCTCGCATGTTGCCTCTGGCGAACTGGACCCGGTCGTCTGTTAGGGCT
This sequence comes from Acidimicrobiia bacterium, assembly GCA_016871215.1. Taxonomy (GTDB): domain Bacteria; phylum Acidobacteriota; class Terriglobia; order Versatilivoradales; family Versatilivoraceae; genus VFZK01. The sequence goes on from VFZK01000154.1 coordinate 6,745, forward strand.
TTCCCTGAAGACTTCAGATAGGTAATCCGCTCCATCTGAATCGCAGTCAATGTATCGTTCGGAGCCGTCCCGACTTTAGCTTCCTCGGCGAACTTGTCTGCCTGGCTCAGCTGGATGACAACATTTCCCAAGAATACGATTTCTTCCTTCTCTTCATCGTACTCGCAGCGGTCGCTGGTGATCGTGTCGTGACGGCTGCCATCCTTGCCAAAGACTTTGACCGCGACCGACTCCAGAAGGTTCTTCTTATCCTTGTATCCGAGGTTGATTCTCGCCTTGATCTCGAACCGGGCGTTTCCTTGGTCCGACTGCAGGAACGTGAACCCTTCGAAGCTGGTGGCCACGTTCTCGGGGAGCAGCCTCCTGTCGCGGTCCGACGGGTCGTGAATAGACAGGGACCGCTTGTAGTAGCTAAGGCAGACCGCCCCGATCACCGCCAAAAAAACGAGCGCGGGAATGATGCGTCCGAGGCGAATGATTCGAGTACTCAATCCGAACGTCCCTGAAGTGGTTGAATGTCTTTGGCCACCAGCTGCAGCGAACGAATGCCCTGGTAGGCGTTGGAAACCAAAGCAAATGCCAGCGAAATCTTGCGCGTCGAAGCAAGGTCGCCCAGACGGCGCTGAGCCATGTGCCAACCGACCACGTCTAACGCCCTGCCGTCCTGCTCGACCCGAAACTTGAGATGCTTCCCCTTGAGGACTCGGGGCTCGGCAATGACGGCGAGATCTCTGGCAACGAACACCGGTTGCGGATTAGCGGGTCCGAATGGCGCCAGTTTCTGGACGTCCTGGAACAACCCCTCGTCTACGTCAGAAAGCCGCAGCTCCAAATCAGCCTCCAGCACCGGCTCCAGGTCCTGCTCAGTGACAACTTGGGCCACGTATTCGTTGAGCCTTCGTCTGAGCTCCTCGATATGCCGGGTAGGAAGCTGGAAGCCGGCAGCCTGAGAGTGCCCGCCAAATCGATCGAAGAGATCCGAGCAGTCGTTGAGAGCCCTGAGCAGATTAAAACCTTTGGGCGACCGGCCCGAGCCATAACCAACGCCGTTTTCGGTGGAGACAACAAGGACAGGTCGGCGGTACTTCTCAGACACTTTGGTGGCAACGATTCCGATGACGCCACGATGCCAGCCCTCCCCTTCGAGGACGATCACCCATTGGCGGGCTAGGGCCGGCTCCGCGCTCATGCGTTCCTGTGCCAAGCGGATGATCTGCTCCTCGATGAGCTGCCGTTCCCGGTTGAGCCGGTCCATTTCCTGCGCCAGACCTCGAGACCGCTGTTCGTCGGCCGAGGCGAACAGTTCGACCACCTGCCCTCCTCCGCCCATCCTCCCCACCGCGTTGATGCGCGGCGCCAAGCGGAACCCGATGTCAGAGCTCGTGATGGCACGGCTATCCAATCCGCAGATCTCGATCAGCGACTTCAAACCAAAGTTGGCCGGAACCTGCAATCCCTCCAGACCGATCTTCACAAACACCCGGTTCTCCCCGACGAGCGGGACCACGTCAGCCACGGTCCCGATGGCGACGATTTTCAGAAAAGAGAGCAGGTACCGCTCCTTGCCCGTCTTTCCGAACAGCGCCTGAATCAGCTTGAAGGCCACACCGACTCCGCAGAGATTCTTGTCGGGATAACTGCAATCGGGCCGTTTCGGATTCAACACAGCGAGGGCTGGAGGCAGGTGCTCCTCGGGCAAGTGGTGATCCGTAACGATGCAGTCGATGCCGAGCGAGTTGGCAGTTTCGATTGCCTCGAACGCCTTGATCCCCGTATCGACGCTAACGATGAGTTTGACCCCATCGCGCGCGGCCTGGTTGACCGCCTCGCTCTTCATCCCGTAGCCATCGACGAAGCGTCGTGGGATTTGATAGCTGGTGAGGGCCCCCATCATCTCAAGCGCTTTCCGCAGGATCACGACGGCTGTCGTTCCATCGACGTCATAGTCGCCGTAGATCAGGATTTTCTCTTGGCGTTCGATGGCGAGCAGTATCCGGTCGACGCCCTTCTTGAGATCGCGCATGAGATAAGGGTCCGCGAGGTATTCGAACCTCGGTTGAAGAAACGCCTGAGCCGAGGCCCTGTCGGCCAGGCCGCGATTCACCAAAAGCGCGGCGATCGTGCCGGAAACGTCGAGCGCATGGGCAAGTTCCCTGACGGCAGTCGGATCGGGGCTGGCAATTTTCCACAACACGGCGAAAAACACCTGCGCTTGCACAAATTTCACACCGTAATCATTGTGGGACAGGGACAGGGTTTATTCAACTTCCAAATCGGGCGGGATGGGAATCGAACAGGCGCGAGTTTCGACAAGGTCCGGATGCCTCATGTGCTGCGAGAGAAATACGCCTCCCAGCGCGCGTCTACCTTCTGTGCCGTCTCCGCATCGCAAACCAGTTCTTCCGGATAGGACGGCTTCATGCGGGCATCGATGAGAATGGGGCTGTGGTAGCAGAGGTGGTGGCGCCGCACTTCGGTTCGCGCGGCGTAGATGTCTGCCGCAGGCTCGAAGCGGGTGAAGACGGACCAGAGGAAATCTGAAGCACTGGTGGCGATAGACGCGTCGTCGGTCAGAACGATCAGCTGCCAGGCCGCGAAATCTTCCCATTGGGCGAGAGCCTCGGCCTGCCTCGCATCTTCGATGTAGGCGCAACCGCTGACGACGAGACAGCCTGGGCAAAACACCCGGACTTCGCGGACGCCGCTGGGGATCGATCCTGAGAAGTGCTGCGGGAGCTGCCGCAACGGAGGGCCCAGGCCCAGCAGCACCGCCTTGCTGCCCTTGTTCACCTCGGGGCCGCAGTAGTCGAGCGTGTCCATGGCCAAGTTTGCGAAAATGAAGAGATCGGTCTCCCAGCGCACACGCTCCAGCACGTGCTCCAACAACCTCTGGAAGTTACGCAAGTCGACCGCACTGTCGGTGGCAATCAGGAACTTCGTCAGAGAGAGCTGGCCTTCGCCCAGGATGCGAAATGCCGAAGCCATAGCCTCGCGCCCATATCGTTCCTTCACGACGGCTGCCGCCAGCGAATGAAATCCCGTTTCTCCATAGCTCCAAAGATCGCGCACTCCCGGCATCACAAGTGGGAAAAGCGGCCTGAGCAGCTCTTGCAGGTAGTCTCCAATAAAGAAATCCTCCTGGCGCGGTTTTCCGACGACGGTCGCCGGGTAGACAGCGTCGCGGCGGTGCCAGATTCGGTTCACATGAAATACCGGATAGTCATGCTGCAGGGAATAGTACCCGTAATGATCGCCGAAAGGCCCTTCCGGCCGCCGTTCGCGTGGGCGGACCTGCCCCTGCAAGACGAACTCAGCTTCAGCCGGCACGGGGTGGGGGCTTTGAGGTGGCCGCACCATCTGGATGCGTTCGCCTGCCAGCAACGAGGCGACCATGAGTTCCCCGACGTTTTCGGGCAACGGCGCGATCGCAGCGAGAATCAGGGCCGGCGGCCCACCGAGAAAGACCGAGACAGGCAGTGCTTCGTCGAGCTGCTCGGCAACTGCGTAGTGAAACCCTCCGCCCTTGCCGATCTGCCAGTGCATGCCGGTTGTGACCGCATCGTGCCGCTGCAACCGATACATGCCTAGGTTATGCCGCTTGTCTTTCGGATGTTCGGTGTACACGAGCGGCAACGTAATGAAGGGACCGCCGTCCTGCACCCAAGTGGTAAGAACAGGGAGGCGATTCAAGTCGGGAGGCTGCCCGGCAGCTTCCAGCACAGGCCCGTACTTGACGTTCGAAGTGCCTAGCTTCAGTGCTTCTAAAGCCAGGTTGCGATTGGCCCAAAGCTTGGAGAAAGTGGGAGGCAGAAGGGTCTCGGCAAAACGGACCACCTGTCTGACGAGTTGCTGAGGCTTCGAACCGAATGCCAACTCGATTCGCTTGGGTGTTCCAAACAGGTTGGTAACGACCGGAAAGGAGCTGCCTTTCACCCGGTTGAAGAGAAGCGCGGGCCCACCCCGCTCGATGACGCGGCGATGGATCTCGGCGATTTCCAGCCAGGGATCAACTTCCACGTCGACCGTGCAAAGATCGCGTTCACGCTGCAAAATCTGAAGGAACTGCCGGAGGTTTTGAACAGGCACGTGCAGGGTGGCCGACGCCGAGGCTAGCTATACCTATATAGTCAAGGGGCGTTGTCCTTGATGTCCCCGACAATCGCCCTCGTTCTCCTCCTCGAATCCAAAAGTCGAGGACGACGACGAGGACGAGCACGAGAAAAACGAGAACCAGATTCTCCTTTCAGCGTGCATAAGCTCCTAGGCTCGTTGGGGGACTTCGCCCATAGGTGTTAAGTTAAGAAGCACCCGAATCGTCCAAGAGGCTCACCAGATCATGGATAGCCAGGATTTTCTGTGATGCCAAGAAGCCAGGCTAGTTTTCGGGTTGTTCTGCTGGCAACAAA
>VFZK01000155.1 GCA_016871215.1 Acidimicrobiia bacterium
TGAGCCCGGCCGATTTTCATGGAGAATGGAACTACACGATCACACCCAGAAATCGCGCCCTTCCCAACCCAAACGGGTAACGGATGCAAATTTATTTGTATTAGGTTATTTCTGAATGACTCCTAAGTTGCCGTTCACTGTGACAAAACTGACTCCCGGGTGGATCTTCCTAAGAGTGAAGAAAATTGAAATCGGTCACTACCAAAAACTCCCGTTACTGAACTGACATGAACAACTTGCAGACACTGTAGGCTCGAACAGCTGGACACTAGTGGTGCAGTTCATTAATTTACGTCTCCTTGTGACTCACAGGTAGCCGATGGCTCTCGAAAAGGTTCTTCTCGCCAAGCCGCGCGGTTTTTGTGCTGGCGTTGTGCGCGCAGTCGACATCGTCAATATCGCGCTGGAGGTTTACGAGAAGCCTTTGTATGTCCGCAAGGAGATCGTCCACAACCGGCATGTGGTCGAGGAACTCCGCGGCAAAGGAACCGTGTTTGTCGACACCCTGCTTGAGGTGCCTTCCGGCGCAACCGTGGTTTTCAGCGCCCACGGCGTTTCTCCTGAAGTACGGGAAAAAGCCAGGGCCAAGCATCTCAAGGTCATCGATGCCACTTGTCCCCTCGTCACCAAGGTCCACCTTGAAGCGTTGAAATATGCGCGGGAAGGCTACACCATCGTTCTGATCGGCCATAAGGGCCACGAAGAGGTCGTCGGCACCATGGGAGAAGCCCCGGAACACATGGTGCTGATCAGCACCCGCGAAGAAGTCGAGCAACTCCGGCCGGCCGATCCGGCGCGCATCGCCTACTTGACTCAAACGACATTGAGCCTCGACGAAACCCGCGAGATCATCACGGTTCTGCGGGAGCGCTTTCCTCTGATCGTCGGCCCCCCATCGGAAGACATCTGCTATGCCACCCAGAATCGCCAGGAATCGGTCCAGGCGATGGCGAAGCATGCCGGGCTCATTCTGGTCGTTGGCTCGGCGAACAGCTCGAATTCGAACCGCCTCGTCGAAGAGGCCAAGAAATCGGGCGCCCGGTCTTATCTGATCGATGACTACCGGAACATTCAAGCGGGTTGGTTTGAAGGGGTGCAGGTCGTTGGCGTGACAGCCGGAGCTTCCGCGCCGGAGGTGCTGGTGCAGGAAGTTGTTGACCACTTGAAGACACTCGGAGCTGCCGCGGTCGAGGAATTCGAGACCACAAAAGAGAACGTGCACTTTGCGCTGCCAGCCAACTTAGCCAGTGATCTGGAGGCGAAGACTCGGGTTGGCGCGTGAAGAAAGGGCTTGGCCGAAGGCAGGCGTCAGCAGGGTCGTTGCCGCGAAACGTCGTTGCTGCGGTTCCGGGCAGGAACCTAGTCTACGGTGCTTCTTGAAGGGCGGGTGTGGCGCTTCCGAAACTGGTTTTAGATTCCTTCGCAAGCGGAGATGAGAGAGCTTTCTCCCATTTGCGAAGCGCATAGGAGGGAGACGAAGAGGGGGTCGTGGCTCTGCCACCGGGACTTCCTGCCGCAGAATACGCGGCGTCCCCCTTCGTTAGGGGGACAAAAGCTCTTCTCCTATCGCGGCGGCGTCTCCGGTCCCTGTTTCTTGCAGTTCCGTCTCAGGGCAAGAGCGATCATCAGGAGTGTTGACGATGCTTTGGTGGATCTGGATCTTGCTCGGATTTGCGCTGCTCCTCGCAGAATTGTTGACCCCTGGCGGGCTCTACTTGCTGTTTTGCGGAGCGGCTGCCGTTCTGGTTGGCCTGTTCACCGGGCTCAGTCTGACGGGCCCTCCCTGGATGCAGTGGCTGCTGTTTTCGGTCCTGTCTGTGGTTGCCCTCGGCGTGTTTCGCCGGCCCTTGCTCAAACGATTGCGGCCGCCCGGTCCTGGGCAGGTGGTCGACGCGCTGGTTGGAGAGACTGCCGTGGCGCTCGACGAAATGGCCGCTGGCTCAGTCGGGAAGGTCGAATTGCGGGGATCCGCTTGGAGCGCCCACAACGCCGGCCAATCTGCTTTGGCAGCCGGACAGCGCTGCAAGGTCGAGAGAGTCGATGGTCTCACGCTCTGGGTGCGTGCTTAGCGCGTGTTAGGTCGCGGATTCATTTCCGGCTGGTGCAGCCGTTCTGGTTTCCGCGGTTTTTTCGTGCCTAGCTCACAGAACCGGCGTCAGACCTAACCGAGCAACGCCCGGCCACCGGGTGGCACGTTACCGCAGCGCCGGCGACGGCTCGTGCTCAAGCGGGCTCGAAGCGTGCCGGGTTGCCCATTTCTACCTCGTCTTCCCAGTCGTCAAAAAAACTGAAGTCGAAAGGACAAGTCCTATGGGAGAACTCACCGGTGGATTGATCGTGGTCCTTGTGCTCGCAGTTTTGGTAATCATCGTCATCGCCAAGACTGCCGTGGTCGTGCCGCAGCAAAGCGCCTACATCGTCGAACGGCTTGGGAAATATAGTGGTACGCTCGACGCCGGTTTTCACATCCTCGTTCCGTTCATGGATGTCATTCGTTACCGGCACACGCTGAAGGAAATGGCGATCGACATTCCGGAGCAGGTTTGCATCACGCGCGACAACGTGCAGGTCGCTGTCGATGGCGTGCTTTACATGAAGGTCCTCAATCCCCAGCGCGCTTCGTATGGCATCAGCGATTTCATTTTTGCCATTACTCAGCTTGCTCAAACCACACTGCGCAGCGAGATCGGCAAGATCGAGCTCGATCGCACTTTTGAGGAAAGGACCAACATTAATATCTCCGTGGTGCACGAACTGGATAAGGCCTCAGAACCTTGGGGAGTGAAGGTGCTTCGGTACGAAATTAAGAACATCACTCCGCCCAAGGACGTGCTGCACGCCATGGAGAAACAGATGCGTGCCGAACGGGAAAAGCGTGCCACGATTCTGAACTCCGAGGGCGTTCGCGACGCGGCCATCAACCAGGCAGAGGGCGAAAAGCAGCAGGTGATCAAAGCCTCCGAGGCCAAGAAACAACAACAGATCAACGAAGCCGAAGGCCAGGCGGCTGCCATCCTCAGTGTGGCCACTGCCACCGCCGAAGGTATCCGAAAAGTTGCCGACTCCATCCAGGCGCCCGGAGGATACCAGGCCGTCCAGCTGAGAGTAGCCGAGCAGTACATCGGCCAGTTTGGCAATCTGGCCAAAGCCGGCAACACATTGATCTTGCCGGCGGCACTCAGTGACGTGGGGTCCATGATTGCTCTGGCGATGAATGTTATCCGGCAGGGCACAGGTGGCGACGGAGCTCCGCCCGTACCTAAGAGTCCTCCTGCACCACCTTCCTATTCCTGATTGAGGTCGGATCCGCCTGTGCGGCGTTGTGGCGCAGCGATGGCTGGCAAACTAAAACCAGGAATCACTGCAGAGAGGTTCAATTCGAATCGTCGCGGAAGCGGTACATTGCGAGCGTGGGAGCGGATCTCCGGGGCCGCGATCGGTGCTGGACGGTGACTCTGGTCGCCGTTCGGAGACCGGCTCCCACGTTCAAATGTCCAATATCCAACCGCTGGACCCTTTGAGGTTCGATCGCTTCGACGGCCCCGCTGCCACGGGTTCCGCTGCGCTCCACCCGCGGCGATGGAGTTCTTCCTCTTCGGAGTAGCCGGGGCACTCGGGGGACCGTCATCTCCTGACCTTGCGCGAAACGTCTTGGGACGACCCGCGATCTCAGCGGAACATCTCCTCCAGTATCCGCGCGTCAGATTCCTTTTCCAAGCCCGTCAGGCCCAGCATCTGAGCCAGAGTCGGGGCGATATCCTCCGGACCACAAGCCGCAGAGTAGGACCCCGCCCTGATCGCTGAGGCGAGAAAGACGATAGGAATGTGGCGGTCGTAGTCATGCGGTGTTCCATGTCCGGTGCCACCGACCGCGTCGCTGATGTAGATGTAAGGCTTTGGCGTCGCAATGACGTGCGGGCTGCGCGGAGCGAAGAAGGAGTTGCGTATCAATGGCAGGTGCGGGTCGTCTTGTTTTTCGGGATCCAGAATCTCGGCGTGCGTGTAGACGGATTCAAACAAACCCGTCTCCAACAAAGCCTTGACCACCACCGTTTCGACGTCGCGTCGCTTCAGTGCGGAAGCGGCTATCGCCGCCTCATCCAAATAGAAACTCGGCGCATCGTAGTTCGCGATCAGGCCCGATGCCTTCGGGAAGCAAGCTTGCAACGCCTGCATCACGGCAGCTTGCACGTCGCTGGATCGGGAGCGCCGGGCCGGCAGCCCCTTTTGGCGCGCCAGCTCAACCAAGGGCATCGACCCATGGTCGGCGGCTAGCACAACCCAGGTCTGCTGCGGGCCCACACGCTGGTCAATCTCCGTGAAGAGCTTCTGCAACGTCTGGTCCAGTCGCAAGAGCTGATCCATGATTTCCTGGCTGTCGGCGCCGTAGGTGTGGCCAATAATGTCGGTTGCGGAGAAGCCAACGGCCAGGAGATCCGTGGCGCTATCCGTTCCCAGATCGTGCGATTTCATGGCTTCGAGCGCAACTTGCAGCACGATCTCATCGGCAAAGGGCGTCCGTCGGAAATCGTCGTAGTACGCTGGCGATGGAGGCGCCTGCCGAATCCGATGAGGGAACACAATGTCTTTGCGGTCCCACTCGGCTTCAATTGCATCCTCCCCGGCATACCTCTCGTAGACCTTCACGTCTGACAAGAGGCGCTCCCAAAGCTTGCCCGCGTACCGGTCGACGACACGGTTGGCGTTCCATCGCTTCAACCATTCTGGAGCGGCCGGCATGTAGTAAGTGCTGGTGATGAAGTTCCCGCCGTCCGTCTCGTACCAGTAGGCTGCGTCTGCCCGCCGCCCCGCCATGAGGATAGCCGAACGGTCTTTGAGAGAAACACCCACGACCTTGGATTCCGGCGAGTCCCGCTTCAGCAGGTCGCCCACCGTGTGGCCGATGAAATTCGCCGGCGTTGCGCCCCGCCCGTTGCCACCTACCGGCCGGTGCACAGGATCGTCAACGACGTTGACGCTTCGTTTGAGCAGCGGGTCGTACCAGGAATTGGCCACAATCCCTGAATGCGAGGCATGGCGTCCGGAAAGAATCACCGAATGCCCCGGTCCAGTCTCTGTGTTCGCATGGCGATACTTGGCGTTCGTGAAAACGGCCCCCTGGTTCAGAAGTCTGCGCAAACCGCCTTGGTAAAGATCACGGAAGCGAACCAGGTAATCAAAGCGCATCTGATCAACGGAGACGACGAGGACGAGCTTCGGCTTCATCACCTTGTTCTGGCCCGGCAAAACGAACAAGGCTGCTAGAATTAGTCCGACGGCAGCAGAAATGGGTGCGAACAGTCTCTTGAACATGGAGTCTCCTTGAGGATGATGGCGGAGTCCGCAACTTGATCAATGGCCGATGCCGTCGGCCCACGTTTCATCGCGGATCGCCGAGACCCGTTTTTCTCCTGGCCTCGTCCGCCCTTCGCGACCACCTGCCTCCTCGGCAAATGCACCGCTTCTTGCGCATGCGGGGCGGGAATCCAGCCTGCAGCGCCCCTTCCGCAATCGAGACGATTCCTGAATTCCAGTTTCGCGGAATAACAGGGAAGTTCTCCAGAAAGCAAACACGTCACCGCAACTGCAACGCGCAGTATTGGCTAACTGGCGACTGCCGTTCGAGACGCCTGTCGACGGCCGAGGTGAGACCCCTTGAACTTCATCCACAACATCTGGGCTACCTGCAAACTTAGCTGGCCAAGACTGAGTGGCTTGGTGTGCAACTCCAACCGTCCAGCCTTGATGGCAGCGGAAACCGCCGCAAAGCTGCGCTCGCTAACCTGGACTGTGGAAGTCGTTTTTCCAACCTGCGTCAGAAAATGAATGTCCGAGGTCCCGACCAAAGGCAGGTTCAGCTTGCGGGCCGCTTCGACGGCTTTGGCATTGAAGTTCACCTGGCGCGTGTAGAAATGGCAGTACTCGATGGCATCGAAACAATCTGCGTGGGTGAAGAGTTTGTTCCCCAGACAGGTGTTGCTGGGAAAGAAGGGGTGGGGAGCAACCGTCAGAACAGCAGGGTCTTGGCGGCGCAGCTCTCGCAACTGGTCGAAACTCATCGGATGCTGGAAGCGCTCCAGTCCATAGATCAACACATCTTTCCCTTCGATGCTGGCTTCGACGGCAGGGATCAGAAGCACGCCCGCCGCCTCTGCATAGGACTTCAACTGGGGCGACCATTGCAGCGCACGGTGGCAGGTAATGGCCAGAATATCGATTCCCTGTCGTGCCACTTCGTCGATCAATTCCTCGGCAGAGTGCTCAATCCAGTCCTGTGGATCGTAGTCCGTGTGACTGTGAATTTCCATTCTGAGTTTGAAGTCAGACATTCGGCCTCGTTGAGAACATGTCCTCGCATCCCTGCTCATCGGGGCGTATTGAGGATTCCTAAAACCTTGCGCCACTCCGGTCCAGCACCGCGCGAGCCGGAATGCAGGCAGGGTCGGCGCTCATAGAGCGCCGCTACAAATTTTTCGCACCTTCGAACGGCCCGGGATCCTCATCTTGTTCGACCCAGCCGACAGAGCGCATTACATTCTGCTTACGGTCCCGTCAAAGTCGTAAGTCGTTGAGAAGAGGTCGAGCCCTTGCTAACGCGCGGGCTACTGATTTGGCCCACGCGGTTGTTCAGTAGCCCGACCGTAAGGGAGGGCTCACGACTTTGACGGGAGCCTGTACATTCTGCTTACGGCTCTTGACTCAGCGCTGCCGTGCTCTCCCGCGCACCGGCGAAAGCCACAAGCGCGTCGAGGGCTCTGGCAAGCCGGTCCAGCTCATCCACAAAAGTCATGACGAAGTGGGTTCCAGGCATCTCATAGAAATATCCTGGATGCGCCAGAATCCGGCACTCCTGGAGCAGGTCGACCAGCAACTGCTCTTCGTCAAGATCGCTGCCGGTCCAACGAACCGGCGCGTAAAACCCGCCAGCGGGTGGGACCAGCGACAGGTTTCGGGCGTGCGACAGAGCGCTGACGGCAAGCTCGCGACACTCCGCAACCTTCCGGCGATAGCGGATCAGGAAGGAGGGGGCCCCGCCCAGCAGAGCGGGCACGGCAAATTGAACGACTTCGTTGACCGGCAGAAACGTATCCGACATCATTTCCAGTGTCCGCAGCGCTTTGCGAACCAGGGCAGGTTCGCCACTCACACCAATCCAACCGAGCTTCAAGCCGGGCAAGGCCAGCATCTTGGAGAATCCATTGAGAGTGAACACCAAGGGTGCCTGGGTTTGCGCCGGACGTGGAAGCCGATCGAGCCCGAACACGAACTCGCTGAAGACCTCGTCCGCAATTAGGGCGACTCCGTGGCGAGTGGCAATCTCGGCCACCCCTTGCAGCTGGCACTCGCTAGCCACCGCGCCAGTTGGATTATGCGGCGAGATCAGCACAATCGCGCGCGTCCGGTTCGTCAGCTGGGATTCCAAATAGTCCAGATCGATCTCCCAGTTCCGATGTTCCCGAAGTAGATACGAGGCCAGTCGAATGTTGCAAAGCTGCGCGATCGTGTCGAACAACGGATAAGAGGGACGGGGGCAAACGATCTCGTCGCCGCTTTCTGCCAGGAGCTTGAAGCAGTAGAGATAAGAAAGGCTCGTGCCTGGCGATAGGACGATTTGCTCTGGCGGCAACGCCAAACCGGCTTGCCGGTAGTAGTCGGAAATGGCTTGCCGGGCAGTTGGCTGGCCAAAGGAGTCTGGTCGATAGATCTTCGCTGCCGGCAGCGCTTCCAGAATCGCATCTCGCAATACGGGCTCCGGGAAAACAATACCCGCGGAGTTGACGTTCCCGGAAATCAAATCGATCAGCGGTTCGCCGTCCTGCTTCAACGCGTTGCAAGTCCGGTACAAACGGTTAAGGGCTCGAGGAAATGCGTCGGCTAGGGGAGAAAAGAACATCAGAGACGGAGCCTGCTTGAAAGGCACATCTGATCTGCTCCGATTCCGTTCGGTATGCTCGGTACTTCGATTGGCGGCGGCTGCGAGGCGCACCCACGATCCGCGCGGAACGAAGGATCAGATCGTGGACACGCAGCCCGTATTCCCCAAGGTGACTGTGGCGGTTAGAACACCTTCAGCTCTTTCAGCCTGGCAACAGCGTCTTCGCCAGCGGTGGCAGCCTTGACCTGGCGGTCGACATACAGGATCTTTCCGTTGCGACCGATGTAAAACGTCCAGCGCTCAGGGAGGGAACGCCCTTCGTGTACCACCCCGTATGCCTCGGCAACTTTCTTTCCTGGGTCGCTGAGGATGGGATAATCGAGGCTCAACGACTCTGCGAATCGTTTGTTCTCTTCCGGTGTGTCTGTGCTGGCGGTGAAATAAGCAACCTTGGCGCTCTTGAGCGGCTTGCCATTCTCACGGAATGACTTGCACTCTGCGGTTCACCCACCTGTGAAGGCCTTGGGATACCAGGCCAAAACCACCACCCGCTTGCCTTTGAACTTCGCCAAGCTGTAGGTCTTCCCGTCCGATCCCGGCAATGTGAAGGCAGGAGCCGCATCGCCCACTTTCAAGTCTGCCGCCTCGACGAACGCCGAGCCGAGGACCCACCCCAACACCAGAGCGAGGCTTGTCACCTGAAGCATGGGGGTCTCCTTTGTTTGGAATAGTGAAGCATGCCGCCGAGTATAGCAGAACAGCGCTCCGAACGCTGGTGAGCCGAGCAGATTTTCATCGTTTCTACGCGGTTCCCGTGAAGCTCACGAATGAGCTGAGCTCCGGTGTCTACACTTAAGCGTGCTCTCCGCCGCCTAAAGGCGGGACACCTAACGAGCTCGCGCAATGACTATCGCGGCAGAATTCAAACCGGGATCGGACCGATCTGAAGCCTGGCAGCCAACCTTGGTCTCGATCATAGGCCCTGCTCGCAGGCACCTAGACTGTCTGGCTGCAAACGCTTCGGATTCGTGGTCACGATATCTTACGGCGTTAGGGCACTAGGGAAGAAGACTCCTGGCGGTCCAGCGTGGCACGCACCTTCGCAGCGAAAACCGTGGGTGAAAACGGTTTCTGGAGAAACATCTCCCTGCGGTCCTGCACCCCTTGATGAATCAAGGCTGCCTCGGCATAACCCGAAATGAAGAGCGTCCTGATGCTGGGTCGCAGTTCCAACACGCGCTGTGCCAGGTCCTGCCCGTTCAGGCCAGGCATCACCATATCTGTCACAAGCAGATGAATCGGACCGGCCTGCATCCGGCAAATCCTGAGAGCTTCTTCGCTGTGGCGCGCTTCCAGCACTGTGTAGCCCCGCCTCGCCAGAACCTGCAGCATCAGGTGGCGCACCGTTTCGTCGTCTTCAACCACGAGGACGGTCTCGGAGGCTTTTGCGTCATCCGGAAGTACTGCGCTCGACGAGCACTCGTCTGGACTTCGATCCACGCGCGGCAGGTAGATCTTGAAGGTCGTACCCCGATTCAGCTCGCTGTAGACCCATATGCCGCCGCCGCTCTGTTCGACGATGGCGTAGACCGTCGAGAGGCCGAGCCCCGTGCCCTTTCCTACAGCCTTGGTCGTGAAGAAGGGTTCGAAGATGTGCGACTGTGTCTCGGGATCCATCCCGCATCCCGAGTCGCTGACCGACAACAACACCCAGGGACCAGCTTCCAGCCGGCCGTGGTGTCGGGCGGCTTCTTCGTCGAATTCGACATCGGCCGTTTCGATGGTGAGTTTGCCCCCATTTGGCATTGCGTCACGTGCGTTGACGATTAGGTTCAGAATCACCTGGCCGGTTTGGTCCGGATCCGCTTTGACCTGCCCCAAAGACTCCGCGAGAAAGGTGCGGACCTCGATGTGCGATCCGATAATGGGCGCCAGCAGGCGCTGCATGTCAAGCACGATGGCATTGAGATCGACGATTCGGCGGGCCACGGGCTGATTGCGGCTGAAAGCCAGCAGCTGGTGGGTGAGCGATGCCGCTTTGTCTGCCGCCTTCTGAATTTCTCCCAGTTCGGCTCGTAATGGATGGTCCGGGAGAAGGTTCTGCAGAGCCCGCTGGCTATATCCAGTGATGGCGGTCAGCAGGTTATTGAAATCGTGCGCCACTCCGCTGGCCAATTTCTCGATGGCGTCCATCTTCTGCGACTGTCTCAGCTGCTCCTCAAGCCGCCTGCGGTCGCGAATGTCTCGAACCACAACCACCAGAAAATCTTTGCCGGCGACGGTGGCGAAGGAAACGGAAGCCTCCAGTTCCAGCCAGTGTCCGTCCTTCCCCGGTGATCGCACTTCGCTCAGAGTCAAGCGCCCCGCACCTCGATGGCGTTGCCGCTCCCAGTTTTCGAACTGTTGGTGAGCCTCGGAGCCCATGACGCCGGCGATGTCCCGGCCGATGAGTTCTTCAGGATGGCAGAGCCCATAGAGTTCGATGAAGGCCGGATTCGCAAAGAGGAACTTGCGTCCTTCAAGAACGGCGATTCCGTCGCGCGATGCTTCAATCACGGCTGATAGCCACTGCTGGCTCTTGAGAAGCTCTTGCTCGACGCGCCGTTTTTCGCGGCGCTGGGCCGTCTCTCGCATTTCCCGCTCGATAGCCGGAACTAGCCGGTGCAAATGTCCCTTCATGATGTAATCACTTGCGCCGGCCTTCATCATGCGGACAGCAATCTCTTCGCCTTCGGAACCGGACACCACCAGAAAAGGGATATCGAGCTGGGCTTCGCGGCATATCTCCAGTGCGGCTTCGGCACTGAAGCTGGGTAGCTTGTAGTCCGCAACGACCAAATCCCAGCCACCGTCCAAGAGGGTATTGCCTAGCTGGGCAGCAGTCTCTACCCGACCGTACGCGGCTTCGATGCCGCTTCGGCGAAGCTGCTTCAGGATGAGCAAGCAGTCCTCTTCCGAGTCTTCCACCATGAGCACATGAATATGCTTGGCCGCGAGGTCCTCCTTTTCATCCGGCTCGGCGTCCGGTGAAGGCAGATCGCCCTGGCCTCGATCTTGCCAAGCATTCCATTGGTGTTTCGCTGCAGGAGGAAAGCCGCTGCTTCTTGAGATATCGCGCATTCTGTCTTAGAGGGTGTTTAAAAATCCGATGATAGATCGGAAACCGCTGAACAAGTGAGATTCGATGCATTAAAAGAACATGGGAACCCAGACCAACAGCGAGGTCTCCCCTGTCGACTCCGATTGAAACGC
>VFZK01000156.1 GCA_016871215.1 Acidimicrobiia bacterium
GCGCTCTCGTCAACTGATTCTGTCTTTCTTCCAACTTGCTGAGACTAAGTATGCAGCAGAGACCACTTAGTGCTGGTACTTTCGCAACTATTGATACTGTCGCCTGCGGGTGCCACGTTGACCTCGCAGGACAGCGATTTCCTGGTTTCTCCTGATCCCGACTTTCATCCGACCGACGTTCTGGAAGACGCCGACGGCAGCCTGGTGGTCATCGATACCGGTGCCTGGTACAAACTGTGCTGCCCGACGTCACAGCTTGCCAAGCCTGATGTGCTGGGCGCGATCTACCGCATCCGCCGAAAGAATGGAACTCAAGTCCAAGATCCGCGCGGTTTGAAGCTGGATTGGGAAGGCATGAGCAGTGCTGATCTCTTGAAACTGCTGGAAGACCCGCGCCCTGCGGTACGGCGCCGGGCGGTCGAGGGTTTGGCCAAGCTGCAGGGCGCAGCGGTCGAGCCCGTTGTGGCGCTCATCGCAAACTCCTCATCCGTCGAAGCCCGGCGCGGCGCAGTTTGGGTTTTGACTCGCGTCGACGGAAGTCGCGCGCGCGCGGCGGTCCGTCAGGCGCTGAACGATCGAGAAGCGACCATTCGGCAAGCGGCTTGCCATTCCGCGGGGTTATGGCGCGATGCCGCCGCGCTGCCGCAACTATTGGCAATGTTCAAAGCAGATGTGCCCGGCGTTCAACGCGCCGCTGCAGAGGCTTTGGGCCGCATCGGCGACAAGCAGGCTGTTCCGGCGTTGCTTTCTTCGGAGCCGAACGACCGTGCGCTGGAACATTCTGCAATCTACGCCCTCATCGAGATTGGCGATGCACAAGGGACGGCGCTTGGCCTGCGGTCCTCTTCGAGCAAGACCCACCGTACTGCGCTCATTGCCCTGGACCAGATGGGAGGACACCATCTGGACGCGGATCGAGTCACTCCTCTGCTCGCCTCAGATGATCCGCTGCTGAAGGAAACCGCCTCGTGGATTGCGGGGCATCGTCCGCAATGGGGACCACGGCTGGCGGGATTCTTTCGGGCGCGTTTGCTGGATCGGAAGCTGAGTTCGAAAGAGCGGGAAGAACTGAACGGCCAACTGGTCCGATTCTCCAAGAACATCGAGATTCAAGAACTGCTGGCTTCGGTTGCAGAAGGTCCGGGTCCCGTCGAATCGCGTCTCAGCGCGCTTCGCGTCATGTCGAAAGCGCCGCTGAAAACGATGCCAGCCCAATGGACTGCAAGCCTGGCGGCTGTGATGGTTGAAGGCCGCACCGATCTGGCGCAACAGGCGGTGTTGGCGGCACGTGCGCTGCCGGCGCCAAAGGAACAAGCTGCTACCCTGAACGCCGGCCTTTGGCAGGTGGGACGCGACGCCCGGATGCCGCAGGAGACACGACTTGACGCCTTAGCCTCAGTCAGTGGAGGAGGCGCAAGGCTGGAGCCGGGGCTTTTCGAATTCGTCCGCTCCAGCGTGAGACCTGCGCATTCGGTCGCCGCCCGTGGATCGGCAGCGGTGGTTCTCAGGAAGGCTGCGCTGTCGCCAGAGCAACGGTGGTCGCTGCTGGAGTTGATCAGAGAGGCCAGCCCGCTTGAGCTTCCGGCGTTGCTGGCCTGTTTCGAGGGTTCGCCGGACCAAGCTCTGGGTACAGGGCTTCTGGCAGCGCTGGAACAGTCGAAGAGCCTGGTCAGCCTGCGAGCGGATGTCTTGACGCCGGCCCTGGCGGCATTCCCAGCCGCAGTTCGTGCCAGAGGAGAGAAGCTGCTGGCGTCGCTAGAAGGTGATACGGAAAAGCAGCGGACACGACTGGAAGCTCTGCTGTCGAGTTTGCGAGGCGGAGACATGCGGCGCGGCCAGGTGGTGTTCAATAGTCCAAAAGCAGCGTGCTCCTCCTGCCACACCATTGGCTACCTGGGTGGCAGAGTGGGGCCTGATCTGACCAAGGTTGGCCAGGTTCGGACCGAGCGCGACCTGCTGGAGGCTGTCGTGTACCCAAGCGCCAGCTTCGTGCGCAGCTATGAACCGGTGGTGGTTGCTACCCAATCCGGCGAAGTGCACAGCGGCGTAGTGCGGCTCGAAACCGACGACGAGATTCTGCTCGCGACGGGTCCGCGCACGGAAGTCCGCATTGCGCAGGCGGAGGTTCGAGAGATGAGGCCCGGCACGGTTTCGGTGATGCCCTCTGGACTGGAAGAACAGCTGACTCGCCAGGAACTGGCCGATTTGCTGGCTTTTCTGAAAGGCACGCGCTGGGGTGCGCAGTGAAGGCACGGTGTGGTTGTGGCGCGTGGGCGAGTCGCATGCCTGGAGGCATGAGGTCCAAGAAACCAGGCGCAGGCTCATGCCGAACAAGGCGCGGGGAACATCAGCCTCGAGATTTCCTGTCGTATTACTTTCTTAAGTTTCTTTCTGGGTGGCGCATCCATCCAGCTTTTTTCGATGTATGCGGAGCGCATGAAAACGGTCGCAGTTCCAGGCGTCCGCAGCGTGGGCTGAGCTGGGCTCAAGCGGTGGAATCATCTTTCTTGTTCTCATCGGCCTCGGCGTCTCGTCCGTGGCCCGTGAGGGCGTTCTTGAATGAGGTGATGCCCTCGCCCAAGGACTTGCCGAGTGAAGGCAGCTTTTTGGGCCCGAAGATGAGCAGCGCAATCACTATGATGACGAGCATTTCGGGCAGACCCAGTTGACCAAACATCGCGAACCTCCAGGACCGTCATCCCGCTGGCATCCTTCGTACAGCCGAAAAGTCAAAGGCCAAGCACAAAAAAAGCCAGCCGTCATGCATTATAAGCACGAACTCGGCTGGCGGGGGGAAAAGTTGCAACGGTTGTGCCGGTCTACTTCTTGTGTCCCTTGCCTTCTTCCTTCTTTTCCTCAGCGTGTTTTTTCTTGGCTTTCTTCTTGCCTTCAGAGGCTGCGGGCTTGTCACCGGGCTTGTCCTCGGCGAAAGTTGCGAAGCTCAGGCTCAGCGCAAACAGGGCGGCGAGCAGGAGAGAGAACAGCTTCTTCATGTGGATCGTTCCTCCTTAGATTTGGAATAGTCACGCCAGCCTCATTTGGACTGGTTGACGAGGTATTGAGAGAGATTCGAACTCCGACACACCCTCTCCTTCGCATCGGAACGGCCAAAGTCAGATTTTTTTCGCAACGGACAAAACTTCTCGTGCATTAAGGAATTACAGGCCGGCGACCTCATCCGATTCGCAGTGGACTGGCCTTCAGAAGTGTGGCCATTCTGTCAGCCCCTGCATAAATGCTGGGATTTCTGGAGTGAGGCATTTTGTCCATTGAGGCGATTTGTAAAGCGATCTCCCCATGGCTTTCAGGGTTGGCCACAGAGCATCGTGGGCGGGTTTCAGTCTTCCTTGAGATCGATTCCGAACCGCTCGGCCATGCGATAGAGCGTTCTGCGGTTGATTCCGAGGATTTCGGCCGTCTGGCTGCGGTGATGTTTGGTGACATCCAGGATGTGAAGCAGGTAGCGCAGTTCCAGTTCGTCCAGGCTGGGCAAGCCGTCGAACAAGTGGCTGTGGTGAAACCTCACCTTGCTGTCCATTTTGGAGGGCAAGTCGTCGAGTGTAACGATGCCACCTTTCGAGAACTGGCATAGGCGCTCAATCGTGTTCTCGAGTTCGCGAACATTGCCGGGCCACGAGTAGTTCGTCAGAGCGTCCATGGCTTCCTGTGATATAGAAGGCAGCGGCCGATGGTTCTGGCTGTGCTTGCGAACGAAGTGAGAGATGAGCGGAGCGATATCTTCCCGTCGTTCGCGGAGCGGCGGCAATGCGATCGTGATGACGCTGAGCCGATAAAGCAAGTCCTCCCGAAATCTTCCTTCTCGAGTCAGGTCTTCTAGATCGTAATGCGTGGCAGCGATCAATCGCACGTCAACCCTGATGGTCTTGACGCCGCCCACGCGCTTGATTTCGCCTTCCTGCAGTGCCCGTAGCAGCTTCACTTGCATCGCTGGCGTCATGTCACCCACTTCATCTAAGAACAAAGTGCCGCCGTCGGCCTCTTCAAACAGGCCAATGCGATCGGCACTGGCGCCAGTGAAAGCGCCTTTTTGGCAGCCAAAAAGCTCTGTCTCAAGCAAGCTCTCGGTGACAGCGCCACAATTGACTGCCAGGAACGATCGCGGCTTTCTCGGGCTGTTGGCATGGATTTGTTTGGCAACCAGTTCTTTACCTGTGCCGCTTTCACCGTAAATGAGCACCGTTGACTTGGAGCCGACCACGCTCGCGATGGACTTGTATACGGCCAGCATTTTTGGGCTGCTACCGATGAGACTGGTCGACGGTTGGATGGATTCGAGCCGGATCTTGAGTTGTTCGTTTTCTTTGAGAAGACGTTTCTTTTCCAGAGCGCGTTTGACCACCGCCTTGACTTCGTTAATGTTGAACGGTTTGCTGATGTAGTCGAAAGCGCCTTCGCGAACCGCTTCAATGGCTGTTTCCAAAGTTCCAAACCCGCTGATGAGAATCACCTCCGATTCAGGCAAAGACTGCTTGAATCGCTTGAGAAGATCCAGACCTGTCAACCGGCTTTGCAGATTGATATCGCTGATGACGACATCGGGCCTGTCGGCTGAGCCCACGTCCAGGGCATCCTGCGGAGTCTGTGCCGACAGAATCGCCACTTTGAATTCATCGAGCAGTTCCGTGATGAAGTCGCAGGTCAGCTTGTCGTCGTCAACAATGAGGATCTTCTGCATTGGAGGGCGTTGTCAGTTTGAGTTCCTGTCCTTCATGCTCCTGCTTGCAGTACCGGGACCTCGGCAGGCAACAGAATCGAAAAGGTCGTGCCTGCTCCCGGTGTGCTTCTCACGGCGATTTCACCTCCGTGCTCCTTGATGATTGCACGGCAGATGCTCAGTCCAAGCCCGGTGCCCTGGCCGATCTCTTTGGTCGTGAACATGGGCTCGAAGAGCCGCTCGAGGTGCTCGGGTTGGATGCCGGCGCCCGTGTCAGTGATTCGAATCGAAGCGGTATTCTCCGGCCCGGGAGCAGTTTCGATGCGGAGCTCTCCACCGCCCGGCATCGCATCCAAGCTGTTGTTGATGAGGTTGAGCAGCACCTGCTCGAGCTGTTTGTGATCTGCCTGGATCGGCGGCAGATGAGGATCGAGCCGGTCGAAGAGTTGGATATGACGGCTGTGCAGCGTCGGCTGGATTAGAGTGGCAATGTTTTGAACGAGCGCATTGAGGTCGACCGGCGCAAGATCGAGCTTTGGTTTCCGCGTGGCGTCGAGCAACCGCCGCACAATCTCGCCCAGCCGGCGAATCTGGGACTGTACGAGGGCCAGCTTACGCGCGATCGTTTCGTTGTCGTGAAAGGACTCGATCAGCAACTGGACGTGGCCGGAAATAAGGTTGAGCGGCGTCCCAACCTCGTGCGCAAAGGTTGCTGTGAGCTGTCCAGCCACTGCCAAGCGTTCCAGATGAACCAACTCCAGCTGCATCTTCAGCAGCTTGGCATTGAGGTCGCGAAGTTCCCGGTTGCGCTCAGTCAACTCCGTCGTGGCGCTGTCAACCTTGAATTTTAGTTCGGCATTGAAATTGTTGATGCGCTCGATGAGGCGGATGCGTTCCGTTGTCGCCTCGCCGATTTGTCGCAGCATGCGGTTGTAGCTGCCGGCGATCATGCCTAACTCATCTTGGGCATCCAGGTTCACCTCAGCGCGCAAATCCCCGGCTTCCGCCCGAGCCATGGCCTCCTGAATTCTCTTCACGGGCTTGTGCACCGTGAAACGAAACAGGACGTTGAGCGGAATAATCAGCAGCAGAATGGAAACCGGTGCGAAGAAGTATGCGATGCCCAAGCTTTTTTCGATGATCTGGTCCGCCTGCTCCAGTGACGTGTGGACGCTGACGCACCCGATGATGCGATCGATCGGCACTTTACTTCGCGGAAGATGCATGACGTGGTGAATGGGCACCACGCTCTCGACATAGCGGGACTTGCCGTCGTGTCCGAACCGGTCCAGCCTCTTGCCGCTTTCAATGACGCCGCGAACGTCTGGCGAAGCCGTGATGGTCTCGTCGGCTGAAGAAGTCGCTGCGAGCGCGACCTCTTTCCCATGAACTTGAAACACCGAAATGTCTGTGATGCTCAGATTCTTCTCGCTGACGCCAAACAGCAAGTCCTCCAGATTGCTTTTGGAAGGAAAAACCGGTTGCTCGCCCAGCTTGGCGGCCAGGCGGTCCGCGGCGTTGATGGAACGCTTTCGGTAATCGTCTTCAATGACGCTTTCGGAACTTTGCGCCATGAAATAGGTGAGCGCCAGCACAACACCAAATACGACGAGAGAGAGCAGTAGAGTGGCTTTGGCAGAAAGAGTGAGGCGGCGGAGCATAGAAGTATTCTAGCAAATCTGTGTGCGTCTTCTGCCGGCGTTCCTGGCGCCTGGATCGAGGAGTGTCCGAAAGGCTTTCCTGGTCCAGGGTTTCCCCTCCGGCTGCGTTGTGCCTCGTTTCCAGCTTCTCCCACTCTCTGGCGTGGGATACAATCCCCATCACCCATGGTTTCGTCCAACGGATTCTTGCCGGAGGCTCGCCGAACCCGGTTCGTGCTCTTCCGCTAACCCCGGTCGGACTGACGGCCGCGGAGTTCGAGACGCTTCTAACCACGGCATCCAGCGGACACCGGGCGTCGGATGGACGAATCACCATCGAATGTTCCGAAAGCAGGGATTCATAGAGCGGATGCTCATGGAGAAACGCCTGGGTCTGTGAAACGCTGCGCTCAACCGGCCGTCCAGCACGCTGCTGCAGCTGACGAGCGACGGGAAGATCGAGATCGCGTGAACATCGAGTGCGCCGATCGCGGCTGAGCGAAAAGCCGTTCGGCCAGCTCTTGATGCGTGATGAATTGGATTGAGGAGGTGAATGGCGACGAATCGGAGAAGGTTTCTCGTTTTGGCCGGAACAGCCATGACCGGTCTTTGGCTGGCCGGGACAGGGCTGATTCGGCTCTCCAGGCGCATGGTCATCGCTTTCGGCGGCAGCTGCTCCTTCTGCAACAGAGGAGCAGAGGCAGTCTTCGGTTTAGCAGGCACGATCGGGCGACCTGATCTAATCTGCAATCAATGCATCGAAATTTGCCTGGATATTCTGAAAGACGATCCAGTGGTCACGACAGAGAGGAGCGCTTCTCCTCCTCCGACTGATTCGTTGATGACTCATGGCCGTTTTGAACCCAGTGAGTCTGAAATCGAAGAGGTGCTGCGACGTCTGGAACGATCTCGACCCGATGCTGAACTAGGTAGCCAGCTAGAACAGCTGCGCGGCCTGCTTGCCGGAAGCGCTACCGGACCCAAGGCCAGGCATAAACAGACACTAGAGTGTTCATTCTGCGATCGGAATCAACATGAGGCACAGAAATTGATTGCGGGCCCACGAGTCTTCATCTGCGACGCATGTATCGCAGATGCTGCTGCTCTCATTCGCATCCACTGCTAGCCTATGAGCCAGGCTAACTAGAACCCTTGCGGATACATTCTGGCTTAAACAGTGGCAACACTGCACTCTACTTTGCTTTGTCTGACACCGGACAGTGGCGGAGGAGCCCCGCCCTACCCAGTCCCAAACCACATCAGTGCGGCCATTCGCGATCCGCCCCGAGCATTTGCTCAGACGTCACTTGCGCCTCCAGACATGTCAGTCTAACGAGGTGACGCGAGGCTGCCGAACAGGGCGCGACGGAGCTGACGCGGCGCGGCGCGTCTCCAGTCGATAGGCGGTGCTGGCACCGGAGCGAGTGCTCCTGAGAGGAAACCCCTCTCTAGCAGCAGGAGCTAAAACTGCGAAGCTAACTGGCCTGCAAGATACGCACCTGGAAATCGACCCAGTACAAGCCTCTTCGACTGACCCACCGTTGGCAGTTGCTTCGCTGAAGTCTCAGCGCGTTGCCAATCACGCCCTGTCAAACTCAAAGCCTAGTGATGGACAGGCTGGCTGCCTCGTCACTTCGATCCAGGCTCAGAATTGGCCCAAACGGGAATTTCCATCCCGGAACAGGTGAATCTCCAACCAATTTCCGTCGGTCGCGATGCGTATCGCTCCATCGCGATCGGTGCGGAAGACCGGAATCCGGCGTTCCGCGATCCGCTGGAGCACTTCTGAATGCGGATGGCCGAAAGGGCTGTGTTCGGCAACCGAGATCAGCGCCCAGACGGGGCTGGTTTGGTCCAGAAACTCAGGCAATGAAGACGACCGGCTGCCATGGTGGGCCACTTTCAGAAGGTCCGAATCGATTCTCTGGCCGGTCCGGAGAAGTTCGCTTTCGACCCGGCGCTCGATGTCACCGGTGAGAAGGAAGCTGCGACGGCCAAACTGGAGGCGGAAAGCGAGCGAATCGTTGTTTGCCGGTGCCGCTCCCTTGCGAGTTCCGGGTGGTGGATTGAGGAATTCGAAATTGGCCGAGTGAAAGGACAAACGATCACCCGAGCCGAAATGGCGAATGCGAATCGCACGACGCAAGGCGCTCTTGAGCAAATTGACGTATTCGGGTGTCAGGGGGTTGTTTCCGATCCACAGCTCGCCCACCTCAAAATTGCGGAAGATGGCATGAAGTCCCGACATGTGGTCGTGGTGCGCGTGGGTCAGCGCCACGGCATCGATCCTGCGAACGCCCAACGACCAGAGGAACGGCGACACGACTTGCTCGCCAACATCGAATCGGTCGTCGTCGAAGTGCTCGCCGAACGAACGTCCAAGCAATCCGCCGCCATCGACGAGGAGATTCGACCGGTCAGGAAAACTGAGAAACAGGCTGTCGCCCTGGCGCACGTCGATCGCTGTCATCTGCAAGCGCCCTTTGGGTGTCCTGGCGGTGAACGGGCAAATGAGCATCAACACCAGTGCCGCGCTGCCAAATCCAATGGAGACCCGGCGAAGCCACGTTGAAGGCCGGGAAAGAACCAGGATCAAACAGGCGAAATAGAGACAGGGCAGCCAGGCGGGAGGCGTCGGCACACGATAGTTTCCCCATTCGGCGCCCGAAAACCGTTCTGCGACCCATAGCAACAGAGAAACCAGGCTGCCGCAGAGCTTTCCAACGACAAGGTTGGCAGGGAGTCCGAGCAGGCACAGCGACAACAGCATGAAGCCGAGTGGAACGAGCACTCCGACGAGCGGGACAGCCAGCACGTTGAAAAGTGGAGCGAGGAGCGAAACCCGATGGAAGAACAGAATCATGAAGACAGCAAACAGCAGCTCAATCGCACAGGCGACAAGCAACAGTTCAACCACCGTCAAGAGAACCCGCGCCGCAGCCAAGGCCAGACGCCTGCCGAGCTGCCAGTGGTCCCACTTGGCCACCACCTGGAGACGTTCCAGTTGAAGGCGCAGCCAGACGCGGAAATCGGCCACCTGTGGAGAACAGCGCGCATCCAGGTCGATTGCTTCCAGCGACCGCAGTCCATCCCGCCACGGTTGGGTGATCTGGCGCAGCCACGGCAAGGCGACCACCGCGATGGCGAGCACAGCCAGAAACGAAAGCTCGAATCCTGGATCGAAGAGCCACAGCGGGTCGGCAAGAAGCAAGGTCCAGGCGGACAACGAAAGTGAGTTCAGCAGGTTGCGATCGCGATCGAAATGAACAGCGATCAGAAACGTGCAGGCCATCGCCGTGGCGCGAACAACGGACGGTTGCCCTTCCGCCAGCGCACTGAAGAGCAGGAGACCTGCGGCCGTCAGAGCCGTGGCGAAGTTCACGGGAAACCGCAACTGCCGAAACACGGCGAAGAGGAATCCTGCCATGACAGCGACGTGCTGTCCCGAGACAACTAACACGTGATAGATGCCCGTTGCCCTGAACGTTTCTTCGATGTGCTCGCTGAGGGCAGAGCGGTCCCCTAGCAGCAGCGCCTTCATCGCTCCTGCGGTCTCTCCCGGACCGAACACCTGGCCTATGCGAGTCAAGAGCGTTTTGCGCAAGAGATGAACCTGTCGAAAGAGCCAGCTGCCCTGACCCGTTCCCAATCGTCGGATGAGGAGTTCGTTCTTGACGGTACCGACGAGGGCGACATCGTGCCGCTCCAGGTAGGCCGCGTAGTCGAACTGGCCTGGGTTATAGAAATTCCTGGGCAGACGCAGATGAGCAAGGACCTCTACCTGGTCGCCTGGGCTGAGCAGCGGCTGGTGAGGCACGTTGTCTTTTTCGTAGTACAGCGCAAGCCTGACTCTACCTTGGGCGACAAAAGTCGAAGAGCGGTTCTCGATGCGTTGTACCGCTAGTTCGAGCTGTTCACCGATGCCCTTAGGGATGGATCCCTTCGTACAGATGCCCGTGACTCGGCATGGTTCGTTGAGGTCGAGGCTTCCGTTGTGAGCGAGTGTCTTGAGATGCCCAGGAGCGTACGAGGCTCGATGAATGGCAACAGCCGCCAGGCCGAGGCATCCAAAACAGGCGAGCGACAAACAGAAACTGAGCTGGGATCTGCGCAGCAAGTGTCCAGCCCATAGCGCCAAAACAGCAGCACAACAGCCGGCCAGCAGCCACGGCAAGCGTGTTTCGACGGCCTTGCCGGTGAAGATCCCGGCGCAGAACGCCAGCGTCACGGGAAATAATGGGCTCTTCATAAACGAGTCCTGACGGTGGCAGTTATGATATTCGCGCGGCACGCAAGACACAAAGAATTGTGACTGGCTGACAGCAGTGGAGAGCTGGCCGTCAGCGTTGAAGGTGGTTGATGCGGCTGGAGTTGGCTGGCTTCCTGGAAAGAAGAGGAAAAAGTCTTCCCAAGAGTGGTAGGGCCTGTCCTTCTAATCCCGGACTCCACGCCGAGATGAGGTAACCTGCAGCTTCTGCTGCCACTGCTTCGCACCCGCTTTGTTGCGCTCGGCAAAAAGCGACGGATGGATTTCAGTCCTAGGCCGTGGGTGCACAAGCTGACTCCCATACAAGATATGGGAGATCAGAACCAGGGATTGAAACCCGCTCCCAGAGCGGAGTTTTCGGGGCTAGTGACCGAAACGCCCCTATCCACGGGCTATTGCAGCGACATGTGGAAACCGTACCTGAGGGTCATTGCCAAGAAAGCCAGCCAAGCGATCCACGTGCTGGACCGCTTTCACATTGCCATGCACATGAACAAGGCCATCGATGAGGTCCGAGCTCAGG
>VFZK01000157.1 GCA_016871215.1 Acidimicrobiia bacterium
TGAAGCCCGCCGATTTTCACGGAGAATGGAACTACACGATCACATCAAGAAATTCGGCGTCGACACAAGCTAACGTGCAAACTGCGCAAATTTAATTGTGCCATCTTGTTTCTCCATGCCTCCTAAGGACTGCTTATGTTAGCCCTGCTCAGTGACTTCGGTCAGTTCTGCATGTTGTTTGCGTTCTGTCTGTCATGCTACGCCGTGGCAGGCTCGTTTCTTGGCGGGAAGCTGGGGAATCGCCGGCTTGTGGAGACAGCCGAGCGGGCCGTTCTGGCCGTTTCTGCACTCGTAACCCTAACTGTCTTCAGTCTCTGGTACCAACTGTTAAACGACAACTTCAACCTGCAGTATGTGGCCTCAAACAGCAACCGCGCCATGCCCTGGTTCTACAAGTTTGGCGCTCTCTGGGGCGGACAGGAAGGTTCGCTTCTCTTCTGGTGTTGGATTCTCTGCCTGTTTTCGTTCACCACAGTCGTGCTGAATCTGAAGAAGAATCGCAACCTGATGCCGTACGTCGTCGGGACAATCTCGATGGTGACGACCTTCTTTCTCTTGGTAAACAACTTCGTCGCCAACCCATTCGATATGATCGGGGTCGTTCGACCCGGCAGCCAGGCTGCTACGCCGTTCACACCGATGGACGGCAACGGACTGAGCGCGCTTCTTCAATACTGGGCCATGGTGATTCACCCGCCGATTCTTTACACCGGCTACGTCGGTTTCACCATTCCGTTCGCGTTCGCTGTTGCGGCGCTGATCACGCGCGACCTCGACGAGGAATGGATCCGGGTGACTCGCCGCTGGATGATGGTCCCTTGGCTCTTTCAGGGTATCGGTATCCTGCTCGGTGCCAAGTGGGCTTACGTCGTGCTCGGTTGGGGGGGCTACTGGGGTTGGGACCCCGTTGAGAATGCCTCTCTCATGCCGTGGCTGTCGGCGACCGCGTTTCTGCATTCGGTCATCATGCAAGAGCGTAAAGGCATGATGAAGGTCTGGAACATGGTGCTGATTCTTTCCACCTTCCTGCTTTGCATCTTTGGAACGTTTCTGACCCGCAGCGGCATCGTCTCTTCGGTACACTCGTTTGCACAGTCACCTATCGGACCGTACTTCTCCAGCTTTCTGTTTCTGATGATCGCCTTTTCGGCCTACCTGCTGGTCACGCGCCTGGACTCCCTGAAGAGCGAGAACCGCCTGGACTCCGTGCTCTCGCGCGAGAGCAGTTTCCTTTTCAACAATCTGGTCCTGCTGGCTTCGATGTTTGCCGTACTCTGGGGAACGATCTTTCCCATCATTACCGAGTACCTCCAGAACGAAAAGCGTACCGTGAGTGCCCCCTTTTTCAACAAGGTCAATATTCCTATTGGGCTTTTCCTCCTTTTCCTGACGGGCGTTGGTCCCCTGCTGGCTTGGCGGAAGACGTCAATGCAGAGCTTGAAGCGGAATTTCACTCTGCCAACCCTCGCAGCGCTGCTGACGGGCGCACTGTTCTTCGCTTTCGGCATGCGGCACTTCTACTCGATGGTTTGCCTGGTTCTTTGCGTGTTCGTGATGGCAACCATCATTGCCGAGTTCCACCGCGGCGCCAGTGCGCGGCGCAGGCAGGGTGAGAGTTACCTCGAAGCGCTGTGGATACTCACCTTCCGAAACACGCGGCGTTACGGCGGCTACATCGTCCACATGGGAATGGTCTTTCTTTTTGTAGGCTTCGCCGGAGCTGGGTTCAACCAGGACGTGCAGAAAGAAATGAGCCCGGGTGACTCCGTTGGGATCGCCAGCTACTCGCTGACCCTCGAGCAGGTGAAGAACAACGACAATCCCAACTACGCGTCGGCAGTTGCGATCATGCGAGTTCATCAGAATGGCAAGCTCATCGACACGCTGCTGCCGGAGCGCCGCCTTTACAAGGCGCGAGAAGAAGCGACGACTGAAGTGGCCTTGCGATCCAAACTGAAAGAAGACCTCTACGTTGTCTTGGCGGGTTTCGAGCCTTCCAACTCAAAAGCGATCATGCACGTCTATGTGAATCCGCTGGTCAGTTGGATTTGGATTGGCGGCCTGGTTTTCATGCTCGGAACCTTAGTGTGCCTGATTCCCGACAGGCATGAGAAAGCGATGCAGAAGGCGCCAACCCTGCCGCGGGTCGAGGAATCGACGAAAGTGGAAGCCGAGTATCAGCCCATACCGTGATTCCAGGCCGCGATGCCAGGTAAACGGTTCCCGCCGTCTCCAAAGCCCGCCTGCTTCAAATGGCGAGTGTCTGAGAACTGTAGATGAAATCATCGATACCAGCCCGGTGGATTCGCGTGTTCCTCCGGTTCTTCCAGAAGAGACTGGAATCTCGGTTTCGGCTTTGCGGCCTGCAGCGACAATATCTGAAGAGCTGGCTCAGCGTAGTGGCCACATTGGCAGTGTCCTGCGCGCTGTCTCTGGAATCGAAGGCTCAGGTCTTCCCTCCCGAAGTGAAAGATGTCTCCGAGGCTTTTGTTTGCCAGTGTGGGTGCAACCATCAGCTGTCGGCCTGTGGGATGGTGAATTGCGGATCAGCGATACCTTTACGTACCGAAATTCAGGATCTTCTTAAGCAGGGCAAAACCAAGAGTGATATTGTCAAAGCGTTTGTCGCGAAGTATGGCAAGGTCGTCCTTGCTGCGCCGACGGCCCAAGGATTCGACTTGGCTGCGTGGCTGACCCCTTTCGCCGCGCTGAGTTTTGGTCTGCTGCTCGTCTATTACTTGATTAGAGCCTGGACGCAGCGCAAACCGCGATTGGCAGTCAATGCGTCCGCGCCAGCCATCCCTGACGCTTATCGGGATCAGATCGACAAGG
This sequence comes from Acidimicrobiia bacterium, assembly GCA_016871215.1. Classification (GTDB taxonomy): domain Bacteria; phylum Acidobacteriota; class Terriglobia; order Versatilivoradales; family Versatilivoraceae; genus VFZK01. The sequence continues at coordinate 2,833 of VFZK01000157.1, forward strand.
AACTGAAGGATCTCGGATGAGAGCCTGAATCCGGTCGTCGGCCAAAGCAGCAGAAGCTGCAAGTTGGTTTCGACGCCAGGAGCACAACATGACTGGCCTGGTCATCGCCTGCACATTGCTCACCGCCGGAACGCTTTTTCTGATCTTTCGTCCACTCATGGCTGGGAGCGCTGGTTTTTTCGGAGACTTTGAGGGGTCTCAGACTTCGCTGAAGCGCCTGCTTCGGAAGAAAGAAACGGTCTACGAAAACATCAAGGACCTTGACTTCGAGTATAAGATGGGCAAGTTGTCTGACGAGGACTATCGGGACCTGCGCAGCGACTTCGAGCAGCAGGCGTATGCGTTGATGCGAGAGATCGAGCAAATCAGGCCAGAGACGTTGCACAAGGCTGGTGAGCCGCAAGTCGTGACAGTTCTCAAGGGAAGCAAGAAACCGAGAAAGTAGGCAGGCGAAAGCCTGCAAATCGCCAGCTCCAGTGAATGAGTCCACCTAAAACGGCCCACCTTTTTCGTTTCCTCCAATCCGTTAGACCGTTTCAAGGCATGCACAACAGGCATCGCCTTGTGGGTACTCGGCCAGGTGCGGCCGTTGATTCCAGCCGCTGCCGACAGCACGGCTCGGAACGCGCTTGCCGGCTTGGTACAGCTCCCAGCTCGGTTCGAATGATCATGGCTGCCGTGATGCTTCAAGCAGTCTGGTCTTTCTCGTCCACGGCGTGGGCACAGCGCACTCTTCAGGGACGAGTACTGAATGGGACGACCGATCGGGCAGTGGCACAGCAGAAGGTCGAACTGCTAACTCTTGGATCGGGCATGAACACGAACGCAGACGCTCTGTCGGCAGCCGATGGGTCGTTTCGATTCGTGCTTACCGAAAACGCTTCGTCGCCACACTGGCTATTGAGAACTATTTACCAAGGCGCGAATTACAACCTCTCGGTCACGCCAGACCAGGACTTGAGTCAACCTGTGACCCTGACGATTTACGAAACCACACAGTCTCTGGACGGCACTCAAGTCACACTCCCGTTGATGCTCGCTCAAGCTAGCGGCAATCTGCTGTATGTCCAACAGCAGTATCTGCTGGACAACACTTCGATGCCGAAGAAGACGCTGGCCAGACCGAGTGGCACTTTTTCTTTCGATACGCCTGCACGGGATTTGCTCAGCGAGCTGTCGGTTTCGGTTGTTGGCCTGGCCGGCATTCCGCTGCCTCAGGAGCCATCGCCACGAGCTGAAGGTGGCTATAGCATCAACTACCCCATGAAACCTGGGGTTACCGAGATTCGTGTGTCGTACAAAGTGAATTACCCTTCAAACGAGCGCGACTTCAAACACCGTCTGTTTTATCCGACGGGCCCGGCCAAAGTGTTGATTCTCCCTTCCACCTTGCAGGTTTCTGGAGCAGGCCTTAAACCTGATGGCTCGGATTCGCGGACCCAGGCTGCGGTGTATCGGCTCATCCCAAGCGCGAGAAACGCGACGGTGCAGTTCAAAGTGGTTGGCGATGCGCCAGTGGTCTCTGAAGAAGGCGAACACGGGCCGGGAGACGGCCACGACCATGACCAGCCCAAGGTCGTGCGTCTGTCTAACCGCGTACTGGAAAACGAGGTGGCCTTTCTGTCGGGCTTCGGAATCATTCTCGTGGCCGCTCTGCTGTTTGGCCTTCGGCAGAAGTCGGCAGCCCGGCAGACGGTTGCCGCCAAAGCGCAGCCGGCGAGACCGCGGACCCGGCGAGGATGAGCAAGCCTTAGAAAGCCGCCGGCCAGCCTTGGAGCGTTCCTGTGACAATTCCTTCCTGCCGAACCCCCGCAGGACCGATCGAAGGCCAAAACATTCGCGATCATCTGGTGCGCTGGCGTGGCTGATCTTCCAGTGGTTCGGCTCGAAAAAGTGGAGAAGTGGTTCGGCCGTACGAGCGCCCTTCAAGGCGTGGACTTGGTAGTCCAACCCGGTGAGTTCCTCGTGTTTCTGGGGCGGAACGGAGCCGGCAAGTCAACGCTCCTGCGAGTCGTTGCCCGGTTGATCAAGCCAAACTCGGGACGGGTGGAAGTTTGTGGCATCGACGTCCTGAGACATCCTGAGGCTGGCCGGGAAAAGCTCGGATTCGTTGCCCACGGCAGCTATCTCTACCGAAGCCTCACGGCGTTCGAGAACCTGCAGTTCTTCGCGAAGCTCTACGGATTGCGCAATGCAGCCGACCGGATCCTGACAGCTCTGAGCTGGGTCGGTCTCAAGGAGAGCGCTCACCGCCGCGTGGAAGGTTTCTCGCGGGGAATGCAGCAGAGGCTGTCCATCGCTCGCGCCACCTTGCACGAACCTCAGGTGCTGCTTCTCGACGAGCCCTTCTCGGGTCTCGACTTGGAGGCCGCCGAGCTGTTGGGTGAATGGCTGCGACACTTCGTTGCCGGTGGACGAACCTTGCTCATGGCCACGCACGACCTGGAGCAGGGGCTAAGCGCAGCCCGGCGTTGGGCGCTGATTGATCGCGGCGGCATCGTGGAGGAATTTGCGGCATCCGATCTCGAAGCGCGCGAGCGCTACAAGCGGTTCTTGAAAGTGAGACGGCGTGACGTTCTTTAGGCAAACCGGAGCGATATTCTGGAAAGACCTTCTTACCGAGTACCGCACCAAGGACTCGCTCACGTCCATGCTCATGTTTGGACTGCTGGTGATTTTGATGTTCCACTTTGCGTTCGAGCCGGACAGCCTGGAAACTGAGCGCTACGGCCCGGGGTTGCTGTGGATGACCTTCATTTTCGCGGGGATTCTGGGCATGAACCGGGCTTTCGCCAGTGAAAGAGAAAACGACTCACTTCAGGCGCTGAAGCTCGCTCCAGTCAGTTGGGGCGCCATCTACCTCGGCAAGATGCTGGCGAACCTGTTGTTCATGCTTCTGGCTGAGGCTGTGATGCTGGCCTGCTTTACGGTTTTCTTCAACTTCGATCTCATCCCGCGACTGGGATGGATGAGCGCCATCGTGCTGCTCGGCACGCTGGGCTTTGCCTCTGTGGGAACAATCCTCGCTGCGGTGTCCATGAATACCCGCATGAATGACGTCATGCTGCCCGTGTTGCTGTTGCCGATTGCGCTGCCCGTCGTGATTGGTGCCGTAGAATCCACCTCTGCGATCTTCACGGATCCCCCTGGCGAAGCGCTCGGCTTCTGGGTGAAATTTCTGGTAGTCTTCAACATCGTCTTCGTGACGTTGCCGTTGCTCCTGTTCGAGTATGTACTGGAAGAGTAGAGTGGAACTCGAGGAGTTCATTGAATGAAACCACTTGCTTGGACCACCTGCGCCGCGATGCTGCTCTCGCTCTATGGCGTCTTCCTGTTTGCCCCGACCGAAGCGACCATGGGCGAAGTGCAGCGCATCTTCTATTTTCACGTTAGCTCCGCCTGGGTCAGCTTTCTGGGCATCTTCTTCGTCTTCGTCTACAGTGTGCGGTTTCTCAGCAAGCGTGACCGAGAGCTTGACACCAAAGCGTTGGCTGCCGCGGAAGTAGGTTCGGTGTTCGCCACCATCGTCATGATTACAGGACCGCTGTGGGCCAAACCCGTTTGGGGCATCTGGTGGACTTGGGATGCTCGCCTCACCTCGGCATTCGTTCTTTGGCTGATTTACCTGGGTTACCTCATGCTACGGCGGTTAGTAGAATCTCCCGAGCAGAGGGCGCGCTTGTCGGCGGTGTTCGGAGTTCTCGGAGCTGTAGATGCGCCGATCGTGTACATGTCCAACCGCTGGTTCCGCACTCAGCACCCGTCGCCTGTGATCGCCGGCGGTGAAGGCTCTGGGCTGAACACGGAGATGCGGATGGTTCTGTATTTCACGTTTCTCGCCCTGGTGCTGCTTTTCGTCTACTTGTGGCGAATGCGCTACGAACTCGAGCATGCGCAGGAAGATCTTGAGTCACTACAGCGCCAGGCTCGGCTTCAGGAGGCTTTGTGAGCTATCTTTTCGCTGCCTATTCGTTGATCTGGGTCCTGCTCTTCGCCTACATCCTCAGCATTGCGCGGCGCCAGAAGAAGGTGCAAGACGATCTGTCACAGATTCAGGACTGGATCGACCGGCAGAAGAAGTAGCGGAAATCGTGCAAACGTTCTGGAACAGCGTCATGACGCATACAATTCGAGCGAAGGCGGTGCTGGTGGGTCTGATCATGGCTCTCCTGTTTTCTGGCTGCGCGCGGCAGCCAGGGCAAAAAGGAACGGGGCCGCTGCCGAGGGAAATCAAGGTGAAGGTGAACGGCGAGTATTCCCCCGGCCGGATCAAGGCCAAGCTGGGCCAGCCGCTACGCTTGCTGTTCTACCGTGAGGAGGATTCCGACTGCACCGCGCAGGTGGTGTTTCCCGAGCTGAAGATCACCACCAAGCTGGCCGTCAAACAAGAAACTCCCGTTGAGTTGGTGCCAGAGAAGGGAGGCGAGTTCACCTTTGTCTGCGGCATGGACATGATCCAGGGGAAACTGGTCGTGGAGAGGTAAGACGGGGCCCATCCGGAAGCTGTGAGAAAATTCAGGGGTGGGGACGCGCTGCTGCGCGTCCGCGACCCTAAATCCAATACGGACGCGGAGCACCGCGTCCCTACGGGATCAGGTTCATATCCCAACCGAATTTTTTCACAGCAAGCATGGCCCAGCAGGCCACAGCGGGGCCGTGGGCTTTTCGTCGCGATCCACCACCCACGACCACCGCCAACAAATCGGTATGGTGGCTACCCAATCTCGGATATCAAGGGCGTGAGCCCCTGATTAGGTTAGGAGAATGCAATGAATCATCCAAACGAAATCGAAGTCGACGTACGAGAACATGGCGCCAACCAGCAGACTCTGAACCAACGCCTTTACATGCAGCTGCAGGTCTTCGGTGACTGCGCCGACGCTCACGTGCTGGCGCATGCGCTCCGTGCGGCTGGCATTGAAGGCGTTCTTTACCGAGACCTGAACGATGCCAGGGGCGTGGCCGTTCTGGCGATGCACCAGGACCCCGCGTTTTTCGTGACGACACTCAGAGATCTGCTCGGTGCTGAGCCCTTTCGACAGCTGCGGCAGAAGTCTGAGTTGGCGATGCTTGGACGGACTTATGCTTCCGGGTTCGAAGGCGACTTGCAAGACTGGCTGCTTCACAAACCACGGCTGACCGCTTGCAACCCGGCGTGGCCTTGGGCGATCTGGTATCCCTTGCGACGGTCCGGCGCTTTTTCGAAGCTCCCGCAGGCCGAGCAGGCAGCCATTCTTCGGGAACACGGCATCATTGGCCGCGCGTACGGCGAGGCCGACCTGGCTCACGACATCCGTCTCGCCTGTCATGGGTTGGATCTGAACGACAACGATTTTCTCATTGGATTGATTGGCCGCGATTTGCATCCACTGTCGCACATCGTTCAAACGATGCGCAAGACCAAACAAACCTCCGAGTTCATCCAGTCGCTTGGCCCATTCTTCGTCGGGCATGCGCTCTGGCAAAAGTGCAATCCGAAAGAATAGCCAGGCCAAGCCAGATATTTCGCTGGCTTGAGCCGGCCTTCAGTTTGCTGGATCCGCGAGGATCTCCTCAATCTCTCCGTCCTCAATCGAGATCCTCAGCTCGATGGGCTGGCAACAGATTTGGCAGTCTTCGATCACGCGCTGGTTGCCCGCGCTCACATCGACGAAAACGTAGAAGCGCTGTCCGCAATAGGGGCAGTCAACCCGCCGGGATTCTTCCATATGTTTCCCCAGTGCCTCAGGCGCGTTAGGTTGCAGCTGGCGCTGCTTTGGATGCTGATGTTCAGGCCCATTACCGAGCCTCTGCAGGCGGCCCAGAGCCAGGTGCCAGCGACAGATTGGCAACGCTGGATCGAGGCCGTCCGAAGCAAGGCTCTTCAGTACTCCGACTCACTTCCCGATTTCATCTGTTCGCAAAAGACCCGCCGCTACACCGGCAGTCCTTCAGGCACCAACTGGCAACCGCAGGACGTATGGGAAGCCGAGCTTTCCTACAACCAGAGGAACGAGCAGTACTCCCAAGTGCGTCATAACGAGAAGGCCAGCCGCCGCCCGCTGGAATCGCTCGGCGGCGCGCTGTCCATCGGAGAATTCGGCAGCCTGCTGCGCACCTTGTTCCTGCCGGAGTCGCAGGCAGAGTTCTGGAAGGAGGGAGAAGAACCCTTCCAGGATGGCCGCACAATCATCATCGGATTCAAGGTCTCGAAGGAACGATCCGGCTGGACGCTTTCTTTCAAGAAATCGCACTCTCTGCGGGTGGCTTATCGCGGAAAAGTCTGGGTGGACGCAGCCAACTCCCAAGTTCTCAGAATCACGCAAGAAAGCCTGGATCTGCCTGCCACATTTCCGATTGCCTATTCGGAAGCGACGATTGTGTTCAGCACTGTCACCGTTTCCGGTCTTGAGGGGAAGCAGTTCCTCCTTCCCCAGACCGCGCACCTGACCATGCACGAGCGCCAGCCCGCAATACGATCGCTCAACGTCATGGAATTCCGGAACTACCGGAAGTTTACGGCAGATGTTCGCTTAGTTCCTGAGTGACAGGATCCTTGGCGCCTTGTCGAGCGCGCCAACCCTGGCATCGAACGTTGATTCCCGCCAAGGCTCCGAAGACAATCGGGCGCTGCTTCGCTCCTCATAGTCGCTCGGTCGCCCGAGCCACGCTACCCGCTCTAGAGTTCATCCGCCGCTTCCTCCAGCGCGCCTTGCCCAAGCCGTTAACACTTACCACGGCCGGCTTGCACCGCTACCCAAGTCTCTGGCCTCGCGCCGCACGAATTCTTAGTTCGTTAGGGGCGTGAGGACTGGAGGGAACGGGCTCCCAGAACTCTGACTTCGCTCTCTATCCGACCTCCCAGCTTGTCCTTCTCCATCTCAAGGTCGTAACGAGCCTGCAGGTTCAGCCAGAAGCGCTCGGAGAGGCCGAAGTATCGCGACAGTCGCAGTGCCGTGTCCGCGCTGACTGAACGCTGGCTATGAACAATCTCGTTGATCCGGCGTGCAGGCACGCTGATGTCTTTGGCGAGCTGATACTGGCTGATTCCCATCGGTTTCAGAAACTCTTCCAGGAGAATCTCACCCGGATGAATCGGAATCTCCACGTCGTGAGCATCTCCTTCGCTCCACCGAAAACAAATTCGCCATTGGTCATTGATGCGAATGCTGTACTGCCCTCGGCGGTTTCCCGAAAGCTTTTCCAAGTGATTCCCTGAATACGCAAACGCTGGGCCTCTGCGCCTCCGCTCTTTCCACTTGGGTGGAACGGGCACTCCTGCGCACGCTGACTGTCAGAAGCAACCGATGTTTCAATTTTTTGCCAGCTCCCCTGCGATGCAGAACGCCCAGTGCCTGTCCGGGCGAAGCAGAGTGAAGAGTTTAGCCGCAGTTTCCTCACGGGATTCATTCCTTGACAGAGGGACTGCGAAAGTTTCTCAGCAGTTCCCGTGCAGGCAAGACCGGAGCGGGCATGGGCCCGTTACGCATATAGAAGCCGGTCATGGAAGTGCGCCGCAGGTTTCCATGGGTCGAGCGCATGGTCACCAGCCAGTCGAAAAAAGTGCTGCCGTAGTGATAGCCATCCTTCAGGCTCACCACCACATTCGCGCGGTTAATGACATGGTTCGTCACACCCTCGTAGACAGCGTTGACCGCATTCGGATACTCATGCTCGGTTGTGGCGGCGAACCAGTTGCTGGTCGAACCGAATCCGCCGGCATCGAGCTGCCCGTGTTCAACCATGCTCTGCATCGCAGCGTTCAGTTGAAGCGGGTCACCATCCTCGGGTGCATATTTCAAGAGTCTCCCGGAGTCTTTGGCGGTGATCGCTGCTGAGCCGCGGGCGGAGCGAATCTGCACGCTGCCCCCATCCCAAAAGGCGGCAAAGTCCGTAGCTTCGTGGCTGGCCAGCAGGCGCGCCAGCCTGGCAGTGTTTTGTGCCTGGCAGTAAACCGGAATCGCTCCGACCAGTCCGAATGCGGGAATGACCACGCTCTCTGCATTGCGGATCGCAGACTCGACACGAAAACCGTTGCGTGCCAGGAAGCCGTCAAGATCGATTCTCCGGTTCTGCACGTGGCTGTTGCCGTGGTCGGAGAACACGATGAAGTCCAGACGCCCTTGTTCTCGAACGTAAATCTCCCGCAGTAGCCGGTCAACTTCCAGCATCAGCTTGAGGAACTGCTCGCGGTCGACCACATGGCAAATAGAATCCGTCGAGCAGACGTGGGCTACATAGGC